>JAVBRP010000276.1:0-11135 GCA_031547815.1 Bacteroidales bacterium
GGTTTTATGTTTGAGATAGTTGAAAGCCGCGTTGCGGGCAATAGTGTAAAGGTATGAGTTGAAAGATTTTTGCAAATCGACAGCTTCGCGGTTATTCCACAATTTTGCAAATATATCCTGCGCCAAATCTTCGGCATCAAGCTCCGACTTGATGATAGCCCCGATAAAGTTTTTTACTTTTCCGTAATACGCAAGAAAGACTTGTTCAAAGGCTTTCGGGTCGCCTTTTTGCAAACGGTTAAGTATGATGCTGTCTATATTGCCTGCCATGAAGGCAACGGTATCAAAAAACGTGCAACGGAAAGTTATGGTTCAGATATTGATTTTTGGGATTACAAAGCTATTCGATTTTTTATCCGGTTTTTAGGGAATATTATTTTGTCTGACAAACAACAAGTTCGTCAGTCACTTTGTATAGGCCCGGTTGAGAATTTTTGCTTCCTTTGCACTTTGTTACATAATTATAAACCCAAACAATATGGAAAACAGTAAAACGAATCGACGCTCTTTCCTCAAAGCATCGTCTTTGGGAGCATTGGGATTGATAACAGTCCCTGCGGTCTTAACCGGTTGTGGCCGCTCCGGATCGAAAAATGACCGGATGAGTGAACCGGCATCCGTGCAAGATGTAAAAGGTCTTGTTTTCGCCACTCCGGAATCGCAAGGCGTACCGTCCGGTGCGATATTGGAAATGCTGGATTTTCTGGATGCAAAGCGTGTTTGCATGCACAGTTTTCTCCTGATGCGCCATGGCGCCGTGGTAGCCGAGGGGTATTGGCCGCCTTTCGATAAAGACAGGCTGCAACGCATGTATTCGGTCAGCAAGAGCTTTACATCGGTTGCCGTCGGTTTGATGATCGACGAAGGAAAACTGAAACTCGATGACAAGGTGGCGGACTTTTTCCCGGAGAGCCTTCCCGCCAACCCGCATCCATTCATTCTTCAAGCCACGGTTCGCGATCTCCTGCGGATGGCAACCTTCAACCCGCGATCAGCCCCCTATATCGTACCGGGTCGAACCGGCGTATGGTCGTTTTTCAACTTGGGCGAGCCTCTTCACCCGCCGGGAGCCATTTTTGCTTACGATACGGCGGGCACCAACACGTTGGCCGCCATCATCGAGAAACAAACGGGCATGCCTTTCATTGAATATATGCGCCCCAAGATATTGGAACCTATCGGCATTTCCAAGGATATTTATTGTATTCAAAACCCTGACGGACGTTCGTGGAGCGGATCGGGCGTTCTGTGCACCACGCGCGACCTTGCCCGTTTCGCTTTGTTGTGCATGAACAGGGGCGCTTACGAAGGCAAGCAGTTAGTCAGCAAGGAATATATGCAGGCCGCAACCTCCCGTCAAATAGAGAACGCGGTGGGCAGAAGCGACCCGGAAATGAGGCACGGTTACGGATACCAGTTCTGGTGTCTGAAGGACGGCGGATTCGCCGGCTACGGAATGGGCGGGCAATTTATGTTTTGTATGCCGAAATACGATACCATTCTCATTACCACAGCCGATGTACAGTTGGATAACGCCGGACTGGGCGATATTCAAGACGCTTACATGGCTCTGTTGAACCGCTTGGGAAATAAGGCGGTTGATGACGCCGCTGCCCGGAAAAAACTATCCGAAAGGCTCGAATCGTTGGCGATTCAACTACCCGAAGGTAAACTAAGCTCGCCGGTTGCTGTCCGGTATAATGATAAAGTTTTCAAACCGGAAGCAAACCCCATGGGGCTGACCGAAGTCCGGCTCACCTTCAAACCGGATGAAGTCGTTTTCAATTATGTAAACAAAACGGGAGCGCACGCTATACGGATCGGATTGGGACATTATATATCGCAACCTTTCCCGGAACCGTACAGCGGAAAGGTATCGGGTGTGCTCGACAAGCATTACGAAACCATCGCCGCGGGAGCTTGGGTCGACGAAAACGTATTCAAATGCACCGTTAAGGCTGTGGATACATACTTGGGCACCATGAGGATGCAGTTCGTGTTCCGGGATGACATCCTGAGTGTCCAAATGATGAAAGTCGCCGAGTATTTCTTTGACGATTATCAAGGTATCGCTTGGTGTCGCGGATAGGGAATTTTTTCGAACCGATACCCTTCATTTCCGAAAACGATTAGTGTTTGCTGTAAAGCATACAGCATATTATCTGCCGCTTTTGCGGAATCGTGCATCACAATGACCGATCCCGGAGCGGCATTTTTTCGGATAATGTCGAAGCATGTTTCGCGGCTCGTATGTTGGTCGAAATCCATGCACATCACATCCCACACCACAATGCGGTAATGCTTTCGCAAATAGAAATACTGTTGCGGAAGCAATTTTCCGTACGGCGGCCTGAAAAGCAAGCTCGGCGCTACGGCATTTGCTCGTTCGGTGTCGGCGATATATTTGCGGGTCGGGGTTTTCCAACCGTTCAAATGGCTGTAAGTATGATTGCCCGCGGCGTGGCCTTCTTCGCGGATTCGCTGCAATAAATCTTGATGCGCTTCCGCGCGATTACCGCAAACGAAAAAAGTCGCTTTCGCGCCGTGTTTTTTCAGCATATCCAGCACTTGCGGCGTAACGTCGGGATCGGGGCCGTCGTCGAACGTAAGGTACAAGGTTTTTGTCGCGGCGGGAAGCCTGAAAATCACATCACGAAACAACAAGGAAAACAAAAACGGCGGACGAATATTTTTCAACTTCACGCAGGATGATTTTAGGCTTTGCGTCTTAGCGCCTTTGCGAGAGAATAATCACGCTAAGGCGCAAAGCGAGGGGAAATATAAATCACAAAATCGGCTGTGCGAGATATAACTTGATCGTGCAATAACTCCGGTAATCCGTATCACGTTTATTTCTTGTCCGTTTGATCGCGCATGATAAAATCGTGCGCAAAAACCTGCAAATAAGCTTTCCCGATTTCCGCCGCTTTTTCCGGGTCGGCTCCTTCGCGGTGAATGATCGTGCGGCTCACGTTATCGAAAACCGCCTTGGTATCGTCGGTAATAAAGCCGAAACCGTCGTTGAAATCGTAAAACGCGAACGGAAATATCGGTGTGCCGAGAATATCCTTGCTGAAACGGTATTTGTCGGTTTGCAAGCCTAATTGATGCAAAACGGTGAGCGGAATATCGGTTTGGCCGGCAACGGTGGCGATGACGGTATCGGCTTTGGCAACGGCGCCGCCCAACCACAGCATCGGAACGTGAAATCTTCCGGGATCGTAATTCGGCAGGTTTCCGGGATGCCGCGATCCGTGGTCGGCAGTGATCACAATCAGCGTATGTTCCCACCAATCCGATTGTTTGGCCGAACGGATGAAATCGCCCACCGCTTTGTCCGAATAATACGCCGAATTCAGAAAAAGGCTTTCTTCGTCGCTGCCTTGTATCGCTGTCGGCATAGGAACTTCGAACGGCTCATGGCTGCTGAGCGCCATAAATGCTTTGAAAAACGGCGCTTTCGTGTTGTTGCATTCTTCCGCCAAGCGTTCCAAAACAAAATGATCGTGCACGCCCCATTTGGTGCCTTTATAAGTTTCGGGGGGAAAGTCTTCGCGCGTGATCACTTTGTCGTAACCCGCATTGCCGAAGTAGGATGCAAAGTTGGAGTAACGAATATCGTAACCGTACACAAACTCGGTATGGTAGCCCGCTTGTTTCAAATCTTTGTTCAGGTAAGGAAGTTGGCGCGTCTTTTCGGGAAAATTGATAACCTTGGCCACCGGATGCACCGGGTAGCCGTTCAGCACGCCGAGTATTCCCTTGTCGGTGCGGTCGCTGTTGGAATACAGATTGGAAAAAAGGATGCCTTCCCTGCACAGTTCGTTCAGGTTAGGAGTAACGCCGGGCAATCCGCCTAACGGCTCTATCAGTCTGTTCGAAAAACTTTCCAGGATAATGATCACCACATTGGGCCGTTCTTCTTTCAGCAGCATCCGGGTTTCCTTTTGCGGAGGGTAACAAGCATCGAACAATTTTTCGGCTTCGGCGGGGCCCGTGAATCGGTATTCGGAAATATCGTTCGTGCTCAGCAACGACTTCCCGGCGTTCCACATCACATTGATGGCCGAATGATTGGCAAAGATATTGTCGGGGTGAAAATACACGAACCCGACGTTCATCGGGGCCACGCCCAAACTTCCGCGTATGGGAAGAATCATCAACGCGCCGGCAAACAAAAAAGCGGGTATTCCGAACCAACCGGCACGATCCGATTTTTCGAGCTTCGGACGCAATAACTTTTTGTAAGCGATCCACGACCCCGCCATCAACACGGCAAATATAACTATCTGAATCGCCAGCGCCCACAAACTCGCCGATCCGAGCGCTTCTTTCGGCGTTTTCAAGTAGCTCAGCGGCGTGCTGTCCAATCGAAATCCCCAATGGCGATACAACTCCATATCCGCAACGACCAAAAGACACGCCGCCGCCAATACGATGCCCGTATATATCGACAGGGATTTGGCGGCAATCCGTCCGCGAAAAAGGCTTGTGCCCGCAAGAATCAATGCAGCAATCGCGGAAATGTACCCGCTCATGGAGGCATCCATGCGAAGCCCGTACCAAAATGCGGAAAACCAATCGCCGACGGTCATCGAAAAAGATGCGGCATGGTTGTACAACAGAAAAATCAGACGTGCGACAATGAAGAATGCGATCCAATACAGGAAATAATGAAGAAAGAACAGAAGCCGTCGGGTCATTTTTGAATTTATTCCTTTGAAAATATTTCGTACTTGTTTTTTCCGATAAACAGGATTACGGCGGTTTTCAAATCATCACGATTTTTCATCCGGTCTGAACGGGTATATCTTTGCAACTGTTGCTGCGCTTCTTTGCGACGAACCTCCGTATTTTTATCGCTTGTTTTGAGATATTTGATTTCGAATATCCATTCGTATTTCACTTCGGGCAACAACGGGCTGCGCTGCAAATAGATATCGACATAGCCGTTTTCGGTTTCCGGTTCGCTCACGGGAACGTAAACCCGGCTTTGGAACAGGCAGGCCAAAAGCATGATTTTGATATACTTTTCGTCGAATTGTCGCAAATCGCGATTGGACAGTTTATTGAAAACATTCCGGCAAACGTATTCCACAAACGGCTCGGCTTTACCTTCGAGCGCCAAAGCGGCAACGGTTTGGTCAAGCTCGCCGGTGTTGATCACAAAATCGGCGTCGGCCTGTATCGATTCCAAAATGTATTCCCAATACAGCGTTTTGACGGAGTAGTTCGGAATACAAAGCCTGACCTTGCCCAACACCGGCTTTTCGATGGTGAGCAGGCCCATGTAGAACAGCAACGAAACGAAATATTTGTCGTTGTACAAATTGTCGATGGAGAATTTTGTTACGATGTCCGTTACGATGCCGTCGTCCTTAATAATCTGCAAGAGCATTTCGCGGTTGTTCTCGTTTTGCGTCAACCGTCTCAACCGACCGTAATCGGTTTTCAGATTATCATCAATAATGTTTTTGGGAACTTGTTGGTTGACGACGATTTGATAGAAGAAATAGAGCAACATCGAAGGATTGTACATACGATCGGTTGCTTCTTCATGAAAAAGATAACCGTCATAATATTGCGCAATATCCACCGTAACATAAGCCGGATCGACACCCGCTTCCGTCATCAACCGGTCCGCTTCCTCGCGCGTAAAGCCGAGCATATTGTTGTAGCGTTTTTCGGGCGTGAGATTCGCCGCAATGTTGAATCCGCTCGTGAGGTCGTCGATCATCACGGGCGAAATGCCGGTGATGAAAATGCGATCGACCGCATCGGACGTACCTATTTTCAATGTTTCGTAGAAATCGCGAACGATGCCGTTGGCGCGCACCATTTTTTTATAAACATCGTCCACGCCCATGGCGATCAAATCGTTGGCAAAGTGATCGTATTCGTCGATAAGCACAAAAATCGGGATGCCGGCAAAATTCGCTTCCGCGTAAGCCGTCCGCAACGAGCCGATGCCTTCCCTGTTGTCGTCGATTCGACGGATTAACTCTTCGGCATGCGGAAAGACGGTGACGTACTTTTGAAGAAAGATCCGCACCGTTCGTTGTACGTTTTGAGTGAACGATGTTTCAAAACGCTCGACGCTTCCGGTGTCGATACCCGAAAAGTTGAATTCCATCACCGCATAAGCGTTTTTCTTCCGCGTAGGATGCTTTCCGATGTACAGGCCGCCGAAAAGTTTCGAGAAATTATGCGCCTGCAATATATCGTAATAGTGCGACAAGGTGGAGAAAAACAAACTTTTGCCGAACTTTCGCGGACGAATGAAAAATTGGTACGAATTGGGCTCCTGCTCCAACATCTCTATGAACGGTGTTTTGTCGACATAACAAAAATTACCGTCAATCAAGTTGGAAAAATTTGAAGTGCCGTATGGTAGACGTTTCACCGGTTTCATGACATTAAAAAATAATTATGCTTCGTGCGGTCATGTTTTATGCATTTAATTTGGTATGACCTCTCCCCCGACCCCTCTCCACAAGGAGAGGGGAGGTGTGCTTTGCACCTGAATTGGAGACTGCGCAAGGGCTCCCTCTCCTGTGGAGAGGGCGGGGGGAGAGGTTTTAGAAAAGATCATAAATTTATAACGCGAGAAGTATACCGGGCCTTTACAACAAGTCTGCCTTTTTCAAAAAGAACCGCACGGCAAAATACGCCGCTGCGATGAGCGCCGGCCAAGTAAGCAACCAAAGAATGGACTGTAAATACATAATTTTAAAGTTTAATGAAATATTCGTCAAGTAAAGCGCGCGCTGCCGCAAAAGAAGTCACTTTTTCTTCCGCCACCATGCGTTCGTATTCCGGAAGCATGGCTTCGATGGACGGCTGCTCGTAAAATCGGCTGATCAGGCTGTTGCGGATCGTCTCGTGCATCCAGTACTTCGCCTGTTGGTGTCTGCGCCGATCGAAATATTCGTTATCGCGCGTCAATTGTTCGTATTGCCCGATGATGTCCCAAATCTCGTCGATTCCGAAACCGGTGATTGCCGAACAAATCGTCGCTCGCGGATTCCAACCCGATGTCGGTTTGGGAAACAATCGTAAAGCGCTTTGATACTGGGCCTGCGCCAATTGCGCCTTTTCCAGATTGTTGCCGTCGGCTTTGTTCACGGTGATCAGGTCGGCCATTTCCATGATGCCGCGCTTGATGCCCTGCAACTCGTCGCCCGCTCCGGCAATCTGTATCAACAGGAAGAAATCGGTCATCGAATGTACGGTGGTTTCCGATTGCCCCACGCCCACGGTTTCGATGATGATGGTGTCGAATCCCGCCGCTTCGCACAGAAATACCGTTTCGCGGGTTTTGCGGGCAACGCCTCCCAGCGATCCCGACGACGGCGACGGACGGATAAATGCATCCGGGTCGGCCGACAATCTTTCCATACGGGTTTTGTCGCCCAGAATACTGCCTTTGGAACGTTCGCTCGACGGGTCGATGGCCAACACGGCAGGCTTATGCCCGTTCGAAGTAAGAAAACTGCCGAAAGCCTCGATGAAAGTGCTTTTACCTGCGCCCGGAACTCCGGTGATACCGATCCGCAACGATTTTCCCGAATACGGCAAACAACGCTCGACAATCTCTTGCGCCATCCGCGTATGTTCGGGCAACGAGCTTTCCACCAACGTGATGGCTTTACTCAGCACGGTACGGTTGCCTTGCAAAATACCTTCCATGTAGTCGTCGACCGTCAACATTTTCCGCGAACGACTCAGAAAGCGTTGCAGCGAAGCCTCGTTCACGATCGGAGGTTGTTCGATGCCGGGGTTCACCGTCAAAGCGCCGGCGTGGTCGTGATGATCATCGAGTATGTCGTGCCCGTTATATTCTGTCATATCACACAATTATCTGTTACGAATGATAACACAAAAATACATATTTTCGTTCGGTAAGCAAGAATTTTCGGTTGCCGGTTTATTTTCGAACGTAGTTCAATAGATAGGACACCTCACGACATTTCATTTGTCCGTAGGACATTAACAGAGAACTTACCTGCCCTGCCCTCCGGTTACCCCGTTGAGCGGCAATTGCAATTGCCGCTCTAAACATAGTCGGATTTGCAATCCGGCAGTCGATTTTTGAATCGAAAAGATACTCATAACTATTATCTTATGTCAAGGATCAACCGGGCGCGCCGACCCTTACGGTGCAATTTCCTTCGGTTTCAGCACCACGCCTTTCATGTGTTTCCCGTCGATCAGTATCTGAAGCGGCGCGGCGCAACGGATATGACGGATGTACTTGTCCTCGTAGACAGCCGGTTGCGCATCCAAAAAAGCGGTATCGAACATTCCTCCGTCTTTGGTGTAAGGGTTGATGGTGAAATAGCCGATGCGAAACGAGGTGAGATTCTGAAAGAAATGCGTCCCCTGACTCGAATCCACCCGATAGTTGTGCAATCCCGACTCCACGATCAGCCGCGCTTCCGATATTTGTTGCCATTCCACGGGAATTCCCAGCCACGGGTCGCTCGAACCCCAGCGTCCCGGCCCGCAAAGAATGTAATTGCATTTTTCGAATTTCAACTTCGCATTGATCTTTTCCACCGAAAGCGCAATTTCCGGATTGTTGCCGGGGTTGAACCCGACGGTCTTCACATACACCGCGTCGTAAATATGATTGATTTCGCCGTTTCCCAGCGCCCAATCAGACCGGATGAGAATGTCCTCGTTCGGGATGTGATCCAGATTGAGGCTTGTTCGCTGTTCGCTCACAACGGGTCGGATTTGCAGGAAATCGAACGTTCGGGGCGCGCCTGCCGGAACATCCAGATTGACGGCAAACTCGATCTCGACGGGCGTATTCAATTCGCGTTGTCCTATTTTCAAAAGATCGTTCAAAATTTCGGCAAGCGGAAAGCTGTTGTATTGAAGCACTTTCGAGAAAGTGATGATCCGCTTCCCCTCATGCAGAATACCGTCGCGGATGATCTTGCTGTCGTCATCGTAGGTCGACGCCGCGAAACGCAACGTATTGTCTTTCCCTGCCGCCGATATCGGCAGTTTAATAATATTGGAAGCCTCGTCGATGTCGGGCATGAAATCCTCGGAAGAAAGATCGAGCGCGTAGAAATGCTTTTGCGTTTCGTTCAGCGCCATCTGCAATGTCGACAATTGCAAAACCCTTTCCGGATAACGGGGCGAAAACCGAATGCCCGCGCCGCCTTCCACCACGTATTTTCCTAATCCGAGCGCAATGTTGACCACGCCGTCTTCGGTTTTTTCGGGTGCTATGGGATAAAAATTAACCGAGCGCGCCACACCCGAAATGGTGGGATAAAATCGGTTACCGTAGCGGGTTCCGCATATTTCCTGCAACACCACCGACATTTTTTCCTCGTCGATGATATTGGAAGTAGCTTCGATGTATGCTTTGCTGCTGCGGAAAAACACCGACGCATAAATGGCCTTGATGGCGCGTACGATATTCATCACCGTCACCGACGGCCGGGAAGCATTGGGAACCATGTAGGTCGAATAAATGCCGGCAAACGGCTGATAATGCGAGTCCTCGAGTTTGCTCGACGACCGTACCGCAATCGGCGTCTTCACCAGCGTGGCGAAAGTCATCAAATCCTCTTTCAAGCGATTAGGCAACAGCGCCGCCAAAAAAGCGTGCAAAATTTCTTTGTCCGAAGCGTCGGAAAGCGCTACCCGATACAGGCGGTTGTTTTCGAGGAACTCTTCGAAAATATCCGCGCCGATGACCACCGTGCGCGGAATATCGATCACGATTCCGGGATATTTGTTATAAATCTTTTCTTTCTTGATGACGGTGTCGATAAACGCCAACCCGCGCGCTTTACCGCCGATGGCGCCATGGCTGATCCGCGCAAACGACATGTATTCGGTGAAATTATCCTTGTTGAACTGCGTGATGATGCCGCGTCCGCGATCCTGCAAATAAATGCGCATAGCCTTATCCATGTATTCGCGCGCCGCCTGCACTTCGCCGAAATCTTCAAACGTCAATGCCTTGAAAATACCGGCGATGGAAAAAAGCCCGCGTGCATTGAACCATTTGGAAATATGGTTGCGCGAGATGTGATAAATGAGCACTTCGTCGGAAACCTTCCACAATTGTTCGCGCAAACTGTTCATATCGGTAGCCCGCGCCACCTCATCGCCCGATTCGGGATCGCGGAAAATAAAATCGCCGAATCCGAAATGCTCGTTGATATACGCGCTAAGCTCGCTCGACAGGTTTTTTGTGTATTTATGGATGAACCCCACCTGCAATTCCCCGGCAAACCGCGCATTCGAAATGTCCGACGATTGCAACAGTATCGGCATGTTGGGGTCTTCGGCGCGGATCAACCCGCACAAATCGAATCCCGCATTCACTTTATCGTCCGGAGCGCCTTCTTTCTTGAACGTAACGTCGGAAATAACGCCCAGCAGGTTGTTTTTATAACGGTGATACAGGCTGACCGCCTCGTTGTATGTCGCAGCATGCAATATTTTGGGACGGCCGCGCATACGCAGCATCTTTTGGTGCTCGTTCAACGCTTCGCGCATGGATTGCCGCGATTGCGTGAAAATGAGCTTATACAGCACCGGCAAATACGACGAACTGTAACGTATCGAATCTTCCACCAGCAAAATACACTGCACGCCGATCTCCTCGATGTCGTGCGGAGCATTCATCCTGTCCTCGATCAATTTGACGATGGCCACCAGCAAGTCGCCGTTGCCCAACCAGCAAAACACCGAATCGATGGCGCTGAGATCCTCGTGGCGGAGACGCAACGACACCTCGCGCGAAAACGGCGTCAACATCACGATAGGGACATGCGGGTAACTTCTTTTGATTTTCTTGGCCAGACTGAACGAATCTATGTCGCGAACGCTCAGCATGGAGATCACCAGATCGATACGGTTATGCTTCAAAATCTCGAACGCCTTTCCGACGGTATCGGCTTTGACAATGCCGGGCGGGTTGCGCAGGTTGAGCGACACGTATTCGTTGAATATCTGCTCGTCCGCACGGCCGTCTTCTTCGAGCACAAAAGCATCGTAGCTGCTGCACAGCAACAACACGTTGCGGATACGCTTCTGCATCAACAAGTCGAATGCCGTTTCGCGGAAGGTCAAATGTTCGGGGTCTAATATCTGTTTCAAGG
>JAVBRP010000292.1:0-2770 GCA_031547815.1 Bacteroidales bacterium
TAACGCAACACATCTTCCTTGCCGGGAAAATCGTCCAAATATTCGTGGAGCCACACCGCCCAGTTGCGCGAAGTGGAAATCTTATCGTTTTCGAGATTCAGAAATTCGTTGGCCGGAACGTTTTGCGGCAGAATGTACGAACCTTCTGCCTTGAGCATCGCGGGAAAGATGATGCAGTGGAACACGATGTTGTCTTTGCCGATGAAATGCACCATCCGGCAATCGTCCGACTTCCAGTAATCCTGCCACGTGTCGGGCAGCAATTCTTTGGTGTTGGAAATGTATCCGATGGGCGCGTCGAACCACACGTACAATACTTTACCTTCGACGCCTTCGACGGGAACGGGCACGCCCCAATCCAAATCGCGGGTAACGGCACGCGGCTGCAAACCCATATCCAACCACGACTTGCATTGTCCGTACACATTGGTTTTCCATTCCTTATGTCCGTCGAGAATCCAATCTTTCAGGAACAATTCGTATTCTTCGAGCGGCAGATACCAATGTTTGGTGGGTTTCATCACGGGCGTGGAACCGCTCAGGGTCGATCGCGGATTGATGAGATCGGTTGCGTTGAGCGAAGTGCCGCACTGTTCGCACTGATCGCCGTAAGCCCGCTCGCTGCCGCAATGCGGACAAGTTCCGGTGATGTAACGGTCGGCAAGGAATTGGCGCGCTTCTTCGTCGTAGTATTGTTCCGTTTCCTTTTCGATGAATTTACCGTTGTCGTACAGCGTTCTGAAAAATTCGGAAGCCGTTTGGTGATGAATTTTGGATGTGGTTCGGGAATAAATATCGAACGAAATGCCGAAACGCTCGAAAGAATCTTTGATCAACTTGTGGTAACGATCGACGATTTCCTGCGGGGAAACGCCTTCCTGCCGCGCTTTGATGGTGATGGGAACGCCGTGTTCGTCGCTGCCGCCGATAAACACCACGTCGCGTCCGCGCAAGCGCAGGTATCGCACGTAAATGTCGGCCGGAACGTACACGCCCGCCAAATGGCCGATATGCACCGGACCGTTGGCGTAAGGCAAAGCGGTGGTTACCAAATGTCTTTTAAACTCTTTCATTGTATGTGATTGATATATTGATTTTTTATTTATGGATCTTTTCTTTCACCCAACCCGAAAGTTGTTCGCGAATGTTGTTGAACCATGCGGGCGTTTCGTAGACGGATAAGGTGTTTTGAGATTTATGGTAAGGAATACGCAATGAATAATTTTATTCTTTTTGTTTTCACCCCGACCCTAAAGGGAGTTTCGGTATACCGGCACACCGAAACTCCCTTTAGGGTCGGGGTGAAAACCTTGATAACGTATTTTTTCACATTACTAAGTTGTCGGCTCTTCGGAGTGAGGAAAAATATTTTCCCTTTCCTTTCTCACACAGCCGCTCTACGACATGAAAGTATGCTTGATGGTCGTCCGAAGACATTACCACCAAATCCTCGCTTCCGTCGGGATTCGCTTGCACGGCATATTCATCTCCAAACGGTTCGGTTCTTTCGTCCCAATAATGGAACGAAAGACCTTTTGCCCATGAATTTTGCCAATTTCGAAGCGTTATTTTCAACGACTCTTCTTCGATTCTATTTCTTTCGGCAATTGTCATACGATATATTTTTTATTACAAAAAAACAGCAAATATTGTGCAAATAAACACCCGGTTACTTTTTGTCTACCGTCATTTGCACCAGATCGATACGTGTGTTCGATATTTTCCGGATAATGAACGTGTACGGTTCTATCCGGATCATTTCGCCGGCCAACGGCAGGTTCAGGTGATGATAGAGGATGAATCCCGCCAGGGTGTCGTAATCGCCCTTTTCGGGAATGTTCAACCGGAATGTTTCGTTGATGTATTCTATTTCGAGCCTTCCCGAAAGGAGATATTCGTTTTCGGCGATTTGCCGCTCCACCAGATTGTCCTTGTCGTGTTCGTCCTCGATATCGCCGAAAATTTCCTCGATCAGATCCTCCAGTGTAAGCAATCCCGCCGTTCCGCCGTATTCGTCCACCACGATGGCGATGCTGCGGCGTTCCTGCATGAAAAGCTGCATCATCCGGTTGCCCGACATCGTTTCGGGGACGAACGTCAGTTGGTTCACCATTGCCGACACAGACGGCGGATTTTTGAACAATTCCTTGGAATGCACGTAGCCGATGATATTGTCGATGTCCTCGTGATAAACGATGATTTTGGAAACGCCCGTATCGATAAATTTTTGTTTCAACTCCGCAATGGGCGTGTCTTCCTCAACGGCAACAATATCCGTTCGGGGAATCATGCAGTCGCGCAGCTTGACGGAAGAAAAGTCGAGTGCGTTCCGGAATATTTTTATTTCGTGTTCGGCGTCCTGCTCTTCTTTGCCGACAGGTTGCGCTTCGCCGATAAACGTGTCGATGTCGGCTTTCGCGAAAGCAATTTCATCGGAATTCCTATCGGGTTTCGCTTTGGTGAAAGCGCCGACGAGAAAGCGTGCCGTTCCGGCTGCGATTTTGTTGACGGGATACAGCAATCCGTAAAATAGCAACAGCGGAACGGCGCAAACGTTAAATGTGACGTTGGGGCTGATCCGAAACAATACTTTCGGCAGATATTCGGCCACCAAAAAGAACACGGTCGCGGCGCCGACAATCACGATCGACAATGCAAGGATTTCGGACGAAACCGAAGTTGCGATCACGGGAACAAATCGCAGGGTGAGCGCAATCCCGAAAATTGTTGCGGCAATGACGTAGCCTGTCGATACGACGGACAAATATTG
>JAVBRP010000263.1:0-3297 GCA_031547815.1 Bacteroidales bacterium
AGCGCTCCGGCCGGAGTTTTCTACGCCATGCAAACCATTCGGCAATTGCTGCCGCCCGAAGTCGAGAAAAACGGCTCCTCGCCCGATGTGACATGGGCCGTTCCCTGCGTCGAAATAGAAGACGCGCCGCGATATTCTCACCGCGGATTGATGGTCGACGTGTGCCGCCACTTCTCGGATGTGAACTCCGTGAAACGCTACATCGACAGAGCGGCTTTTCACAAACTCAATCGGTTTCATTGGCATCTGACCGACGATCAGGGGTGGCGCATCGAAATCAAAAAATATCCGAAATTAACCGAAGTCGGCGCTTGGCGCGACAGAACCCTTATCGGGCGTTGGGTTGCCGGCGGACGCAAATACGATCAGACGCGCTACGGCGGATTCTACACGCAGGAGCAGATTAAGGAAGTGGTTGCTTACGCGAAAAGGAAATTCGTCACCGTGATACCCGAAATCGAAATGCCGGGCCATGCCGTTGCCGCATTGGCCGCATATCCCGACCTGTCGTGTTCCGGCGGGCCGTTTGAAGTGGAAGGCTTGTGGGGCGTGTTCAACGATGTGTTCTGTCCGAAAGAAACAACCTTCGAATTTCTCGAAAACGTCATCACGGAAGTGGCCGAATTGTTTCCCGGCGAATACATTCACATCGGCGGCGACGAATGCCCGAAAGTGCGCTGGGAGCGTTGCTATCACTGCCAAACGAAAATAAAGGAAGCAGGCTTGAAAGACGAGCACGCGCTGCAAAGCTATTTTGTCGGCCGCATGGAAAAATTCGTCAATTCGAAAGGCAAACGCATTATCGGTTGGGACGAGATTCTGGAAGGCGGGCTGCCTTTGACTCCGAGCGCCACGGTATTGTCGTGGCGCGGTGTCGACGGCGGTATTGCTGCGGCAAAGCAAGGCCACGACGTGATCATGGCTCCGACAGCGTACTGTTATTTAGATTATTACCAATCGGAAAACAAAGCGGCGGAACCGTTGGCTATCGGCGGATATGTGCCCATGGAAAAGGTCTACTCGTTCGATCCCGCGCCCGAAGCGCTTACCGCCGACGAAGCGAAGCATATTTTGGGCGGACAGGCCAACTTGTGGCGGGAATATATCCCGTCAGAGCCGCACGCGGAATACATGCTGTTTCCGCGATTGGCTGCGCTTGCCGAAGCCGTTTGGACTCCCAAAGCCGAAAAGGATTACAGTAATTTTATGAACCGTTTGTCGGGCGTTCTGAAACATTATGATGCCATGAACATCGGCTATTCAAGATCGAATTTGAAATAATTCGCGCATGGATCATATCGTCATTTTAGGAACGGCATATCCGTACCGGGGCGGGTTGGCCTCGTTCAACGAGATGCTGGCGCGCACTTTCGGCAAACAAGGCAAGACAGTGAACATCGTCACTTTCACGATGCAATACCCCGAAATGCTGTTTCCCGGGCAAACACAGTATTCCGAATCGCCCGCTCCCGACGATCTGCACATCGTGCGAAAGCTCAATTCCGTCAATCCGTTCAATTGGTGGCGGGTGGGACGTTACATCCGCAAAATGCGTCCCGATGCGGTGATACTGAAATATTGGACGCCGTTTATGGCGCCCTGCCTGGGAACCGTTTGCCGGATAGCGAAACGGAACAAGCACACGGTGATTCTTTCGCAATTGGACAACATCATTCCGCACGAAAAACATTTCTACGACAATATCCTGACCCGTTACTTTGTTCGGTCGGTCGACGGGTTTATTTACATGTCGCGCCAAGTAAAAACCGATCTGGACAAATTCACGACCGTCAAGCCGTCCGTTTTTGCGCCTCATCCCGTATTCAGCAACTTCGGCGAAAAGGTGAGCCGGGATGAAGCCTGCCGCAACCTGAATCTTTCGCCCGACAACCGTTACGTGCTTTTTTTCGGCTTGATACGTGACTACAAAGGTCTCGATTTGATGTTGGATGCATGGGATTTGCTGCGAAAGAACGGCAATGCGGAGAATAAGAAACTGATTGTTGCCGGAGAGTTTTATACGGACAAAACGAAATATCTGCAACAAATCGAACGATTGAATATCGGCGAGGATGTGGTTCTGCACGACCGATTTATCAAAGACGAGGATGTGAAATATTATTTTTCGGCGGCGGATGTTGTGGTGCAGCCTTACAAGAGCGCAACGCAAAGCGGCGTGACGCAAATTGCCTATCAATTTGAAGTGCCGATGATTGTTACCGATGTGGGCGGGTTAGCCGAAATTGTACCCGACGATCGGGTGGGATACGTCATCGAACCCGATGCAAATCAAATAAATAAAGCGGTTGAAAAGGTATACCGGGACGGAAACCTTTGCAGGATGATTGCGAACATCAAGACAGAGAAACAAAAGTTCTCGTGGGAGTACTTTACGTCGCAAGTGCTTCATTTATACGAAGCAACGACTGACGCGAAGCACAAACGGACACTTAATGCTTAAAAAATGCAATAATATTTTCATCTTTATTTTGTCGCCTATCCATTTGTTTATATGACAAATAACAGCACTGCAAAAAATATTGACGCTGCATATTTACATTCTTTTACAATTTTTAATAATTGTTATTATTTTTTTAGTTTTTGTCGGGATGTTATACCTTATCTTTGTCATCGGAATTCAAATAAAATTGATCCGGACACACACCTCCCGTTGATGGGAGATATCACTATCTCGTAACACTTTCATTTGGATAAGCCTTCACTTCCAATCCGTGAAGGCTTATCTTTTTTTGTTTTTTCGGGGTTGGGCTGTTGCGCAGATATTGTATCATGTGTGAAATTATACTGCAAGAAGTACGGTATCCTGTCGATTTTGAGGTGATTGTCTTCTCCATTAAGTTGTCGCCGGTTGTCTTCGGCGAGCCGTGCGGGGTTCGCGGCTCGGGATCGGTTGCAGCTTTCGCTGCCCGGAATGATCGTATCGGGTTGCAAAGGTGACGTTTACTTGGGCCTTTCGCATTGATGCAACGGCCGATTATGAAAAATAAGATAAGAAAAAGCGTACGGAAGCAATCGGTTGTTTTGCCGGATTGCATGAAAGATGAAACACAATGGGCAAAAAATATGCTGCGGGAGGTAAAAAATAATTAGCAGGTAGAAGAAAATAAAACACAGGAGCAAGAAAATAGATTGCAGGAGCAAGAAAATAAGTTGCAGGAGCAAGAAAATAGATTGCAGGAGCAAGAAAATAAAATGCAGGAGCAAGAAAATAAGTTACAGGAGCAAGAAAATAGATTGCAGGAGCAAGAAAATAAGTTGCAGGAGCAAGAAAATAAA
>JAVBRP010000110.1:0-3712 GCA_031547815.1 Bacteroidales bacterium
CGGAAAGTTTTCGGCCCCGAACTTGCCGGCCCGCGATGCAGAAAAACGGCATAAAGCCCGTCGGGTAATATAAAAGACTCCATCCCGGTCGGAACGGTATCGAAATCTTTTACTTCTACTGCCGCCCAATTTTCAAATTTCCTATCGGGACTGAAATTCTTGAAATACGGCGAATCGTAAATCCGCAGCGAATAAAGCTCCGAACCGATCGTATTTCTGATTTCCCTGCGTCGCGGCATGAAACTTTGCCACAACGCACCCGTTCTGTCGTCCGATAAGGTCATTATTACAGACATGCCGATCAATTTCCTCTCGGATAAAATCTCGATTCTCGGTTGCAACATCAATTGGCTTTATCGATTTCGATATCGTACTTATCCAAAAGCCCGACGATTTGCGACAACGAGAATTTGGCTTTTTTGATTTTGTTCCGTTCCGGATCGATGGAATAACCGAAAGAAGTTACGAAATCGGTTTTTTCGAGATTTGTGCCGTCAAAAACCGCTTTCGCCAAATCGCAGCCGTTGAAAATCGCACCGGTCAGGTCGCATTCGGTAAAATCCGTTTCGTGCAGCTTCGAATTTTCGAAAACGGTCTTTTTGAGCTTCGTCCGATAGAACGAAGAATGAGTCAACGAACAGTTCTCGAACCCGAACGACACGGCATGCTCGTCGCAGTTGCCGAAATCGAGACCCCACATCTTGCAATTTCTGAACGTTACATTGCAAAATCCCGTTTTTACCAATTTTGCCAAACTCAAGTTACAGCCGTCGAACTCGCAATCTGTAAATTTAATCTCCGAAAGATCCGTTTCCGACAAGTTGCAATCGACAAACGTACAATCTTCGTAATCGCCTTTCATCAAAGGAGTTTTCCGAAAATCGACTTTCCGGAACGATTCGTCCGTAAAATATAAGTATCCCATATATTCATGCTTTACCTTGTATCCGAATGCAAAAATAATTTGTTTATTTGTATTTCGATGATTCGACGAAAATTATCGCTCAAAAAGCGGATACCGGCCGCCGAACCGTTGCAATGCAAATAAAACCATGGATAAAAAATTTTGTTACGAATATCCCCGTCCCGCACTGACAGCCGATTGCGTCGTGTTCGGTTTTGACGGCAAGTCGTTGAGCGTGTTGTTTATCGAACGCAAACACGAACCGTTCAAAGGATGTCGGGCATTTCCGGGCGGTTTCCTCAATCCGGACGAGGACGTGGAGCAGTGCGTCCGAAGAGAGTTGCGGGAAGAGACCGGCTTGGAAAACATTGCCGCAGAGCAGTTGCACGTTTTCAGTCGTCCCGACCGCGATCCGCGACACCGAACCGTCACCGTGGCTTTCATGGCTTTGGTTGATCCGACGGAGTATAAACCTTGCGCCGGCGACGATGCAGCACAAGCCGGTTGGTTTCCTTTAACGGAAATTCCCGAACTCGCTTTCGATCATGCCGAAATACTGCAAACGGCCGTCAATCGCTTGAAAAATCGCATTGAACAAGACTTTCGAGGCAATCTGCAACGCTTCACTCCCGAAAAATTTCAAAAATTGCGAAGCGTTATACTTCACGCTGCTAAGTAAAATTTGATGTAAAAATAAGCATGTGAAAACATGCTTATTTAAATAACGTTGTTTTACAATTTGAATATCAAACAATTATGATGTAAAAATAGTGAACGCAAATAGGCTATCCGTTATATCATTGCATCTAAAACGACATTTCGCAACAATACAAAATAAGATTTTTTTCTAAGCGATATTTGCTTATAATACCTCTTAATTTAATTTTAAGGATAAATTAGCCAATATAAAAATAGCATTATTGTAAAAATAAGTATATATTTGCAGCCTTATTTTGTATCAAGCGCAAAAATTGTGTTATGGAGATAAACGGATTTTTAAAAGAACAAGTGATTGCTCGGTTGCGTTCCGACAATCCTTGGTGGACAACCGGGAGCATTGACCCGTATTATGCGGACATGCGGCGTCGTTTGTTTTTGGATTTGTTCTATCCCTTAGTCACCGACACCGCGTTGCGTCGGGGAGTTATTCTGATGGGACCGCGCAGGGTCGGCAAGACCGTGATGCTCTATCATTGCATTCAGCAATTAATCAATGACGGCATCGATCCCGGAAAAATCATTTACGTTTCGATCGAAACGCCCATCTATAACCGCATTTCGCTCGAAACTCTTTTTTCTTTGGCGCGCGAAGCATTGGGACAATCGGACACGAAAGATGATTTTTTTGTCTTCTACGACGAAATTCAATACTTGAAAGATTGGGAATACCACCTTAAATCATTAATCGACAGTTATCTGCGAGTAAAATTCGTTGCGTCGGGTTCAGCATCGGCCGCACTCAAATTGAAAAGTCGCGAAAGCGGTGCCGGACGATTTACCGATTTCATGCTGCCGCCGCTCACTTTCAATGAATACATTCATCTGAAAGACTTGAACCGGTTGATTATTCCCGCAAAAATCATTTGGAATGAGCGAACGATTCCGATTTACGACACCATCGACATTCATCAATTGAACGATCACTTTTTGGATTACATCAATTACGGAGGCTATCCCGAAGTGGTTCTTTCGGAAACCGTTAAATCCGATCCGCACCGATTCATCAAGGCCGACATCGTCGATAAGGTTTTGCTGAAGGACTTGCCGAGTCTGTACGGAATCAACGACGTTCAAGAGCTGAATTCGCTTTTCACCGTTATTGCCTATCGGTCGGGCAACGAGTTTTCTTACGAGAATCTGTCGAATGATTCGGGCGTGAAAAAGGATATGCTTCGCAAGTATATCGAGTATTTGGAAGCCGCGTTTCTGATCAAGGTGATCCACAAGACCGACATCAATGCGAAGAAGTTTCAACGTGCGACGCAGTTTAAGATTTATCTCACCAACCCGTCGTTGCGGAGCGCACTGTTTTCGGCATTGCGAGGCACCGATCAGGAAATGGGCGCGATGGTGGAAACAGCCGTGTTTGCGCAATGGATTCAACGCGAGAACTCGGGTATCTGCTACGCGAGTTGGAAACAGGGTCGCATTGCGGGCGAAGTGGACATGGTGGGTGTCGATCCCGCCGCTTTTAAACCGCGATGGGCGGTGGAAATCAAGTGGTCGGACCGATATTTCGAAAAACCGAATACGCTGACGTCGCTTTTGAGTTTTATGGAGACCAACAAGTTGGAACAATCCATCGTGACAAGCATTGTACGATCGGGCGTCAAGGAAGTCGGCTCGTCCCGATTGTTGTTTATCCCGGCTGCCGTTTACACCTATCTGGTAGGTAAAAATACCATCGACAAAAAACATCGGGAGTTGGGATTGTAAAGTTCAAATAAGCGGAAATTTCATTCATTTCCGCTTATTTTAGATATTTCGTAAAAATAAGCAGATAAAAACATGCTTATTTCAACAATGCTATTTTATATTTTGAATACCAAATAATTATGATGTAAAAATAGTGAGCACAAATAGGCTACTCGTTATATCGTTGCGTCTAAAACGACATTTCAAAGTAAAATTTGCTCGGCTTTCTATTTCGGCGCACAAAACATTTTCCGATAATTTTCGTTTTGAAACAACTATCTTTGTCCGCGTCGGGACGGCGGTTGGCGAAGTTGAAACTTCGAATCTCCGTTCCGGAAACTTACTCGATTGTATTATCTTAAACCGGAATATCGCATGTCATCAATAAAAACC
>JAVBRP010000170.1:0-3742 GCA_031547815.1 Bacteroidales bacterium
CCGGGCCGATAAACCGGCAACCCGAAATCGGCGGCGATGCTTCCGGCAATGCGATTGTCCCGGTCGTGCGGATATTTGCCGCCCCAAGCGTTGAATTCCCAATCGACGACGGCTTTTTGCCGTTCGGGCGCGTCTTTAATCAGAAACGCGGGGCCGTGGTCGCGGCACCACACGTCATTGCTTTCGCGAAGGAAAATCTCGACTTGCGCGCGATCGATGCCTGCTTCCTCCAGTTGCCGTGCAAATTGTTCCGAAAACCGTTCCGGAACATTGATCCGTACTTTTTCGCTTTTCGATATTTCATTGATAAAACGCAGGTACGAGGGGTAAACGCTCGACAATTTTCCCGGAAAGGAATCGTTGTTGTGCGGATAAGTGAGCCAAGTGGCTTCGTGCGGTTCCCATTCGGCGGGAAAGCGATAACCGTCTTTAAAAGGGGTGTTCATGATACATTAAGAAATTTAATCATCCGCAAAACCTGTTTCGCGATATATTTGCTCCGCATCGGATATGGTGAACCTGTTGAAGTCTTCCTCGCGCGGAGTGATGATGAGGCCGCCCATATCGATTGCTCCCGGGCTGACGATCATTTGCGCGTCGCCCTCGGCAAAATAACAATCGGGGCGGTGCTTACGCCGCGGGATGATGTGCAATTGCCATATATTATTGACATAGCGACAATAAATATTCATTTTCGGCTCGCCGGCTCCCTGTTGCAACGGTTTATACCCTTTGCAAATGTCCGGAAACATGCGACACAGAATTTCCGGGTCGAAACTCCACGCAAATATATAAAAGCTCCAAAACCAGATTCCGTCGAAAACACCTCCATCTTTGTCGAGAAAAAGACTGTCGTGCATCGTTATGGCGGTCATAAGTTTTTCTACCGGAAGATGCTCCGCTTCCGCCGCCTGAAAATGGAGATGATCGGGCGCCGATGCGCCGCTTTGCGGGCCGTTGTAGAGTACCAGAAATCCTTCGAGATGCTTGGCCAAAGCGAGCATGTCGGATATTCTGTCCTCGATGCGTTGAGGCTCGTGGATGTTCGAAGCGATGGTGAGATGCTTGGGCAGGATGGGATAAGGGTTGATAAGAATTTGATAATTCTTCCACGGAAGGCTTATCTGTTCTTCGGGTCGATTCTCCGGACATAGAAAACAAGGACGCTTGCCGACGGAAGCGCTGTCGACCGGGGCAAAAGCGGAGCGTGCACGATCGGGGTTGTATTGTACCGCAATATCCATGCCGTACATCGACAGGGTTTTGCTGCGAATATCGGTTAATCGGCCAAAGCGTTCACGCACTTCGGGCCATTGCGCCAATTGGTCGTCGATGAAGGATAGAACTTCTTTGTTTTGGTTCATAATGTTATATTTTCTGATTTTATTTCTTCGCCGAAAAAAACGGAGGCATAGCGATCGAACATTTCCGACGAGTCGGTGGTTTGAAATATCCGTTTGCCGTTTTTCTCCAATTTTTCGTCTATTTCGGGATGCCGGCGCAAATAATCGGCCAAACTTTCGGCCACGATATTTCCTTGCGATACGATGCGGATCGACGCGGGCACGTACTTTTTGATTTTATCGAGCAGCAGCGGATAATGCGTACATGCCAACACCATCACGTCAATGTCCGGATTTTGGCGCAACAGGGTGTCGATATGCCGGTTGACGAAATAATCGGCGCCGTCTTTTTGGTATTCGTTGTTTTCCACCAACGGCACCCACATCGGGCAGGCTTCCTGAAACACGCGGATGTGCGGATACTGTTTTGCGATTTCGATAGGGTAGGAGAGCGATTGCACCGTTCCCGGAGTTCCCAGAATGCCGATATTTCCCGAACGGGTGTATTTCCCGACGGTCTCGGCAACAGGTCGAATGACGCCCAATACGCGCAACGAGGGGTCGATCGACGGCAAATCGCGTTGTTGGATGGTGCGCAACGCTTTGGCCGAAGCGGTATTGCACGCCAGAATCACCAAACGGCAACCTTGAGCAAACAATCGTTCCACGCATTCGAGCGTGTAGCGATATACCGTTTCGAAGGAGCGTGTGCCGTAAGGCGTTCGCGCATTATCGCCCAAATAGAGATAATCGTATTGCGGCAAAAGTTTGACAAATTCTTTTAAAACAGTCAATCCGCCGTATCCCGAATCAAAAACGCCGATCATTTCTTATTTTTGATATTTCGATTTTCGAATGCCCGTTTGAGTCCGCTCCGAAAAGTCGTTTTACCCCTAAATGACTTCGTCGAGCTTGTCCTTGCAGGGCTGCGGCTCCCCTAAAGGGGACTTCCGCTAAGCGCGGTAAACAGGGGTTCCCCTTTATGGGGCAGGGGTAAAACCGACGCATCGGACACTTTTCGGAGCGGCATCCGGTTTATTTCTCCGGTTTTTATGTTCTCTTTCAAACAAAAAACGGCACAATTGCTTGTACCGCTATGTTATTTGATAACGATTTCTTTCGGCAATATTTGTTTTGACTTTTTAATGAAAATCTTGCAAAAATTGTCAAAATATGAATCATCGATCGATCAGGCTATCGATTTTCGTTCTTTGCTTCAATGCTCAATGTGGCATGCGGTACTGCGCGAAGACGTTCTTTGGGGATCAATAGTCCCGTTTCACGACAAATACCGTAGGTCTTGTTCTCGATACGAGCCAATGCAGCCTGTAAGTGCTGAATAAACTTGAGCTGGCGTTGTGCCAAACGGCCTGCCTCTTCTTTCGATAAAGTTGCCGCGCCTTCCTCCAACACTTTAAATGTGGGCGAAGTGTCCTCTGTATCATTGCCATTACTGTTTGTAATGGTGCCTTTCAACAAATCGTAATCTTTTTTAGCCTTGTCCAATTTTTCCAGGATAAGCTCTTTGAATTCCTCCAATTCAGCATCCGAATACCTTGTCTTTTCACTCATGGCTTTTAAAATTTTGGCCGAAATTAGTTATATTTTCCTAACCGGCAAAACAAACTTATCAACAAATATTTAGTGTCGTACGACAATCATCCGCAAAAATGATGCCGACGATACAAATTTGTCTTATACAGAAAGAAACAACCGATGTAGAAACAATGTTTTCGTAATATTTTTTGTTCGGAATTCACAAACGTCTTCAACAACAATGCGCGATGGCCGTTAAAAATTTATTTCGTCGATATTTTCCCGATTTGTGAAACATTCTCGCACTTTCGGTTGTTATTATATCGTATAGAAAAATCAAACAGTAAATCATTATTTAAAAGTGTAGAAGTCATGGGACAAGAAGGTGTAAAAATTATTCACGAAATCGAAGTAAAGAAAATTATAGACATGTTGAATGGCGCGCTGAGCGAAGAATGGTTGGCATATTATCAATACTGGCTCGGCGCCCGATTGATGGAAGGCCCGATGCGCACGGCCATCGAAGCCGAATTGTTGAAACATGCCGACGAAGAGCTGGGACATGCGGTGTTGGTTGCCGACCGGATCATTCAGTTGGACGGGATTCCTGTTACTTCGCCTCAGGATTGGTTCAAACTGAGCAAGTGCAAATATTTTCCTCCCACCGATTTGTATATCGAAACCATTCTGAACGAAAACCTTCACGGCGAACGTTGCGCGATCAATCGATATAAAGAAATATCCGATTATACGGATGGTTTGGATTATGCGACCTATCGCATGGCAACGCAAATTTTGAGCGACGAATTGGAACATGAGCAGGATATAGAAGACTGGATTCAGGATATCAAGCAGATGAAGGA
>JAVBRP010000261.1:0-19028 GCA_031547815.1 Bacteroidales bacterium
TTCACCGACACTTTCCGATTCATATCTATCAGCGTGTTGTTGTAGAAAAAATGGAAAGAGGCTTCTTTTTCGATCGCTTCAAGCGCTTGCGAAACGGAAACATCGGATAAGTTGAGCGACAACTTTACCGATTGCGCATGCGTTTGATCTGCAAATGCGAAACTCGTTGTCAAACAAAGTAACAAACAAATTAACTTCATAACTTTTTTAATTTCAGATGTCAATCTTAGAAAATTAATATTCCTTTTTGATTGTAAATACCAAATCTTTATCATACATTTGTGTGAATTAAATAAAAAACAGTTTTCTTTTAACAGATAAACTCGAATGTTTCATACGGAAGAGTGCTCGTAACATTTTTCCGTATGTTTTTTTGTAACACGGGAGTTTTAAAATAAGGTGATCATTCTATCATAGGCTTTCTTTTTTAAGGGTTAATGTATTTACTGTTATTATCGCAATGTAACAACGGTATATTTCACACCGCCGCTGTCGTCTTCCGATACTTGTTTGATATGATACTTGATATCGGACGAAATTTGCAAATAGTCGAGAACCTGAAATAATTGCTTATTGTCGAATGTTCCGGTGAATCGGTAATTGTTGATTTTCTCATTTTGGACATTAAATTTTACATTATAGAAATAGGACAGTTTTTTCAGCACTTCGGGCAACAGGCAATTCCGGAACATTAATTTACCTTCGATCCAACCGGTTTCATACCGGGTTTCAACTTTCTCGATCGTCGTTTTTCCGGTAAGTATATCGTAATCCACTTTTTCGGACGGAAGCATACTTTGTACATAAATTTTATTATCAAGCCCTTTTGCTGAAATATCCACCTTTCCGGAAACAAGTGTGGCTGCAACATGGGTTTCATCGGCAAAAGCACGGAGATTGAATTCCGTTCCCAGCACCCTGACCTGAAACCGATTGTCGGAAACATCGGCAATAAAAGGCCGGTTCTCCGAATGCGCCACCTTGAAATATGCTTCCCCCACGAGGGAAACATTTCTTTGGGCAGCATCGAAAGGAACGGGGTAAGAAAGCGAGCTTCCCGAATTGAGGAAAACAACCGTACCATCCGGTAAATTGAATTGACTGCGCATGCCGGCATTGGATTGAACAGTCACGATTTGCGCTTGCAGCGGTTGCGAGGGCGTTTCCCGCAAATACGAAATGACCGACGATAAAACAATGACACCGAGAATACACGCAGCCGCAACGGATGTTCGCGTTATCAGGCGTATTCTTGTCCGGGCTTTTATATGACGTCGGGCTTTTTCGAATGCTTGCAACGAATTTCGTTTTTCGATCCGATGTTTCCGGTTTTGCGCAAAATAAATGGCGGCAATCTGCAACAATATTTTCTCATTCGCCGCATCCTCCCGCAACCAATTTTCTATTTTTTCGACATTTTCGGCAGTTGCCTTACCGCGAATATAAGTTAACAGGGATTCTTCATCCGGTTCCTGAAAAGAAATATTATTTTCCCGATTTTCCATTGAATTTATTTGATTTCATATATACGACAATTTTCCCGGCCCCGCACCCTAAACAAGATTGTTTTTTTTTAACAAGAAATGCCATACCTTTGTAATATTGTATTATTATGAACAATAAATGGACGATTCACTGTTAATATCACTATTGCGCACCGGTAGTATTGAAGCGTACAAGCAGTTATTCGTAAAATATCACTCCCCGTTATGCGAATATGCTTCACAATTTATCGGTGATGAAGATGCTGAGGAATTGGTACAGGAATTTATGCTGTTTATTTGGGAAATACGGGAAAATCTGGTGATTGAAAATTCATTGAAATCATATCTGTTTGTTTCCGTGAAGCACCGCTGCCTCAATCATATCAAAAAACATCAATTCCATCAACGGGTACATACACAAATATATGAAAAGCTGAGGGACCAATTCGAGGATCCCGACAGTTATATTGTTAATGAATTGGCAGAGAAAATTCAAAAGGCAATAGCAGAATTGCCCGAAACTTATCGAGAAACATTTGCGTTAAGCCGTTTCGGCGATCAAACCAATGCAAAGATAGCCGCACAATTGGAAGTTTCGGTCAAAACGGTTGAGTATCGCATCTCGCAATCTTTGAAAATACTTCGTATTAAGTTGAAGGATTATTTGCCGTTGTTTTTTTGGTAACCGATGTTACGAATTTAACTTTAATTACGATGCAAATTCATTGAAGATAGACTTAAAAAAGCCTAATCTTCATAACCGCAGGTAAGCGAAGCGCAACCTGCGGAAAATAGATACAACGCAAACGCTGCCTGCAAGGCAGTATCTTATTTTAATTCAGTCCTGCCTTGCAGGCAGATGTCTATATGCATTGTCAAATCCCGGGTCAACGACCCGGGATTATGAAAATAAAGTCCTATCGGACTAAATTCATAATAACAAGATAAGTGCGTAACATCAGCCGGTAATGTTCTTTCAGGTATTTACGAAAACTTGCAGGATGACTTTCCGGAGATCGATATGCCCGTATAAGCGGGGCTGAATTTGAATCGAAGCCTTGATAAGGAAGGGTTCGCCGAAAGCGATAACGACGGGCATTAAATCCGTGGTTATTCATATCGGCCCGCTTCGCGGACTTTGCACACAAATTCAACCGGGCTTAAACCAATAGGAGCAATTTTGTAATTGCCATAAACGATTTTATAAATGACGGAACCGATTATATAATTACCATAAACGATTTTACAATTGACATAAGCGATTTTGTAATTGGCATAAGCGATTTTATAAATGCCATAACCTATTTTGAAAATGACGGAACCGATTTTGTAACCGGCGGAATCGATTTTATAACCGGCGGAACCGATTTTATAAATGACGGAATCGATTTTATAAATGAACGGGACGATTTTATAAATGAACGGAGTGATTTTATAACCGGACGGAACGATTTTGAAAATGAACGGGACGATTTTATAAATGAACGGAGTGATTTTATAACCGGACGGAACGATTTTGAAAATAAACGGGACGATTTTTTGCCTCAGCAAAACATAAAACCTCGCGAGAAGCATCGTTTTGGTATTTCTTGGCGTCTTGGCGTCTTTGCGAGATTCGGATCGATCAATAAAAAACGCCGAATCGATGATCGACTCGGCGTTTTCCTGTATTTTTCGGCGAAAGCCTTAATATCTTTCGCATTGCGAGAAGAAGAAGTTTGATTCAACGGCGGCGTTTTCGTCGCTGTCCGAACCGTGAACCGCATTTTCCTGCACATTTTTGGCGTATTTTTTTCGGATGGTTCCTTCGGCTGCATTTGCGGGGTTGGTAGCGCCGATCAGTTTACGGTATTCTTCAACCGCATTGTCGTGTTTCAGGATGGCAACCACCACGGGACCGGAAATCATGAATTCGACCAGTTCGCCGTAGAACGGGCGTTCTTTGTGGACGCTGTAAAAGGCGCGGGCTTGCGCTTGGGTCATTTGCAAATATTTCATTGCGGTGATTTCGAATCCGCCTTTTTGAATATCGGCCAGAATGGCTCCTATATATCCGCTTTTGACGGCGCAAGGTTTGATGATGGTAAAAGTGTAATTTCCTGCCATGTTTTTATGTTTAGTGAGATTTAATACGATGAGATCTGCCCGGTTTTGGATTCGGGCGGGATATCGCCGCCTTCTTCCACTTCGATGATGTTGAACGGTAATTTCAGATGCGCTTGTATGTAGGCTCCCAGATCGAAAGAATCTTCGTCGTCCGCTTCGTAGTACCAATTAACTTCCACCTGATGCCGATTGTCCTGAACCGAACTGAGCTTGGTGAGAATATCTACCACGCAACGGATGGATGAGGTATCGATGTATTCGAAAAATAGATCGATTTTGGTTTTTTTGGGCGGGTTTTTGATATATTGCTCAATCCAGTCGAAGCAGATTTTGTACAGTTGCCGTGCATTTTGCGGAATGGAACGCCCCGACAAACGGATGTATCCGTCTTTCAAGATAAATAACGGCGCTTTTGCCGTCTTTTCAATGCGTATGCTTTCCATGCGATAGAAATAAACAATATATTACCACCCGACAAAGATATAAATTAATATTTACGTGCAACTCCTATTGCAAGATTTTTAACTTCATTCCGGGTTGTATTTTGCTGCCTCTCGACAAGTTATTCCATTTCATGATGTCTTGGTCGGAAACGCCTTGGTATTGTTGTGAGATTCCCCAAAGAGTGTCACCCGATTTGACGGTATAATAGGTATAACTTGCGTCGGAGCTTGTCGATGCCGCAACCGACGGTTGTTCGGCGGGCGTTTCGGTTGCCGCGATTTTTTGCGTTTTGGGCGCCGATTTTGTATAAATAACCAGCTTTTTCCCGGCTATGATTCTTGAGCCGGCAAGGTCGTTCCAATCACGGATATTATTGGCGCTTACGCCATATCTTCCCGCAATCGATCCCAATGTTTCGCCGCTGCGTATGGTGTGCACGATCCGGTCTTTCCCTGCCGTTCCGGCGGCAGAATATCCTGCCGATCGTCCCGCAGGTTCGATGGCGCGGAATGAGTTGCTCAAATACACGGCGGGTTTATATGCGCAAATGGAATCTTCCAGATCGATAAAGCGTGTGGCGTATGAAACGGGCAAACGCAAGGGGCAGGGTGTGTTGCTTCCCGGCAGTATTTCCCGACGGTATTGCGGATTAAGATCGCGCAACAGTTGAATGGGAATATCCAAGACTTCGGAAACTTGCGCCAGGTTCACATCCTTGTTCACCATCACCGTATCCGAAACGGTAGGCACGTCGATATAGCGCGGGGTGAGGTTATGTTCCTTGTAATAATTCATGGCGTAGGTGGCGCCGATGTATGCGGGTACGTATCCTCTGGTTTCGCGCGGGAGATACGGGTAAATATCCCAATACGAAGTTTTCCCGCCCGAGCGGCGAATGGCTTTATTGACATTGCCCGGCCCGCAATTGTAAGCGGCAATCACCAACACCCAATCGTTGTAGATATTGTACAGGTCTTTCAGAAACTTGGCGGCGGCGTGTGTGGCGGCAATCGGGTCGCGACGTTCGTCGATGAAACTGTTCACCTGCAATTTATACATCCGCCCCGTCCCCAGCATAAATTGCCACATTCCCGTTGCACCTACTCTCGATACCGCGCGCGGGTTAAGCGCCGATTCGATGACGGCCAAATATTTCAGTTCGAGCGGCAATCCGTACAAATCGAGCACTTCCTCGAACATGGGAAAGTAATATTCTTTCAGCCCGAGCATTACTTCCAGCCTGTCGCGTTTGCGGATGGTGTATACGTGGATGTAATTTCTGACAAGGTTATTGTAGGTGAGATTTACCAGCGAAGGGATTTTCTTCAAACGTTCGATGTATACCGAATCGTGCAATTCGCGCACGAACGATATTTCGTCTTCGGCCAATTCGGAAATAAGCGAATCGCTGCCGACAGATTCCTGCACGTACCAAATCCGCATCAAACTGTCCAAATTCTTGTCGAAGTTGGAATAAAAAAGTTCGGCGGGAATAGTATCGTTAAGCGTATTCGATTTCGGTTTATTGGCCCGGGCCGATAACGAAAAGAAAAGCATCAAACATGAAGCGCATATTATTTTCGATACAGATAACATAATCCGGACAAATTAAATTTAAAATGTAAAACGCAAATTTAAGCCAATTTTTTGGGAATGCGTGCCGGTTTCCAAAAAACATGGGCCGATATTTAAAGAAAGATCGTCGTCGACATTGAAATCCAGCAAGTGAGCATCCACGTTCGCATCGATGATATTCAACCCGTACGACAGCACCACGGCGATAATCGACCAGTCGCGATACCTGCGGTAAACATCTTTGCCGGAGGTAATGGTGCCTTCGACATTTACATTGGGGCCGAAATTTAATGTTTCCTGATAATTGGTATAAGGGTCGCCATCCTTCATATCGATATACGCTCTTCTGTATTGCTGGTACTTGTTTTGCCATGTAACCAAGCAATACACGGAAATACCGATGGCTGCATACACGACGGGGACTTTCCAGTATTTTCCGTTGTATATCTGCCCCAAGCCGGGCAACACAGCCGACATGATGGCTGCCTTGGCGGGAGAATGTTTCATGTAAGCGCTGTCCAACGGGTATGTGCCGGCCAAAACGACGGTGTCGGAAAGAAGAATGATGTCCGATTCGGGAGACGGCGCAATAATCGTTGTGTCGGAAAGTGTTTTTACGGCGACGGAATCCGGCGATTCTTGCCCCGATGCTTCGAAACACGGGAACAAAACGGCAACCGATAATAATACGTTTCTGATGATGCTTCTTAGACCTCTCCCCCCGTCCTCTCCACAGGAGAGGGAGCCTTTGCTCGGCATACGATCCGGGCCGGAAGCGTGTCTCCTTCTCTCCACAGGAGAGAGGGTCGGGGAGAGAGGTTTTAGTACAAGGTGTGATTTCATCGCCGGGATGCCGGAATGATGTCGATTTTCGGATAAAAAACCTGTGTGTCGCGTGATTTTCGAATCTCCGAAATCACTTTCGCATAATCCGGTATTTTCGATGAAGCCCAAACTACGAATTTACTTCATGCATTTTTTCGGCCGACTGCAAAATGTATTGCAGTTCGGCGTCCGTACGGAACGAAATCACCACTTTCCCGGCTCCGGAGGCGTCTCGTCTCAGATCGACCTTTGCGCCGAAACATTCGCTCAATCGCTCTTTCACATATTGCTCGTTATCGACTTCGGGCATATAACTTACCGGTTGCGGGTCTTCGTAAATCAGCACTTCTTCGTCGGGGCGATTTTCTTTCGTTTCCGGTTTTATCGTGCCGTTCGCGGCGCCGGTTGCTTCCGGCATTTGCGACGGTTCGTCGGTTTCCGGTCCTTCGACTTTCGATTCGTCGGTATTCGGTTCGATTGCCGCTTCCGGTTCCGGCGCGGGTTCGGGTTTTGCGACGGGTTCCGGTTCCGGGCGATTGATCCGGCGGGCAGCGATTTCTACCTGTCGGACGGACATGTCGTTTTCGACAATATCCCGAAACAATTGCAATTGCAGGTCGGGATGATCTATGTTGACCAGCGCGCGCGCATGTCCCATGGAAAGCGCCCGTTCGCGGATGGCAAGCTGTATCTCGGCGGGCAATTTCAACAAACGCAAATAATTGGCAATGGTCGATCTCTTTTTGCCGACGCGGTCGCTCACGTTTTCCTGTGTCAAACTGCATTCGTCTATCAATCGTTGGTAGCTGATCGCCACCTCGATGGCATCCAGATCTTCGCGCTGAATATTCTCCACCAAAGCCAACTCCAACATATTATTATCGTCGGCGTGGCGTATATATGCCGGGATTTCGGTCAATCCCGCCATCAACGACGCGCGGTAGCGCCGTTCTCCCGAAATGATCTGGTATTTGCCCCCGTCGATCTCGCGAACGGTAATCGGCTGAATGATGCCCAACTGCTTGATGGAAGCCGCCAATTCTTCAAGCGCTTCCCGGTCGAAATTGGTGCGGGGCTGAAAAGGATTAACCTCTATTTGCCCGATATCGATATTATCTGTCGCATTGGCCCGGTTGTCGGCAATCTCGGTTTCCGATTGCTTGATCAGAGCGCCCAAGCCCCTTCCTAATGCGCTTTTTTTTGCCATTTGTTCGACCTCTTTCTTATTTTTTGGATGATGCGTTTTTCTGCAACAGCTCCTTTGCCAAATTCAAATAATTGACGGCTCCCGTCGAACTTGCGTCGTACAGAATGACCGGTTTCCCGAAACTGGGCGATTCGCTGAGCTTCACGTTGCGCTGGATGATTGTTTTGAAAACCATCTGGCGAAAATGGCGGGTTACTTCTTCCACCACCTGATTGCTCAACCGAAGCCGCGCATCGTACATTGTCAATAAAAACCCTTCTATTTCCAAAGAAACATTCAATCGCGATTGAATCAATTTGATGGTGTTCAACAATTTGCCCAATCCTTCCAATGCAAAGAACTCGCATTGAACGGGAATGATCACCGAGTCGGCTGCCGTGAGCGCATTCATGGTAATCAGCCCGAGCGACGGCGAACAGTCGACAAACACGTAATCGTATTCGTCCCGAATCTGCTGTATCACGCTTTTCAATATGTATTCCCTGTCGGGAAGACCTACCATCTCGATTTCTGCGCCTACCAAGTCGATATGCGAAGGAATCAAATCCAAACCGGGTATTTCCGACTTCAAAACGGCGTTCTGCGGCTTGATGTGATCGATCATGCACTCGTAGATGCTGTTTTGGATGTTTTGTACATCAAACCCCAAGCCCGAAGTTGCATTTGCTTGCGGATCGGCATCGATCAGCAGAATTTTCTTTTCGAGCACGGCCATGCTGGCTGCGAGATTAATGGCAGTGGTGGTTTTTCCCACTCCTCCTTTCTGGTTTGCTAAAGCGATTACTTTTGCCATCGGTGTTTATTTATTATATCCGACAAATAAAAACAAAATATGTTTCCGACCATCCGGATTTTTCTTTGTTTGAAAAACAGACAAAGGTAAAACATTTTTTGCATCCGGCAGCAAAAAGAAAAAAGAAGCGGGGAAATATCTCCCCGAGTTTGTTATTTCCCTTGCTATTCAAAATTATCCGCTTCGCTTGTGCGATAATCTTCCTTATAGAGCTGCTCCATCTCGTCCTCGAAGAAAAATTTTTCGCGTCCGAAGGCAGGTTGCAGCATGTTGAACCACGTGGCTTCGGGATCGTATTTTGCGAAAAACGGCCGATCGACCCATTCGGGATTGCGTCCCTGCAAGAAACGAAGCACGAACACCTTTTCGCCCGGCTCGTCGCTCACGCCGAGTATCTGAATTTTCCCCGGCGTGGCGCTCATGCTCGGACCGCGTACCGTACGGCATACGCCGCTCACCTGTCGGTATGCCTTCCGGAAAATGTCCCAACAATCGGCCAGCGGAATGTCGAAAAACTCTTTCGCACCCGTGTCTCTCGCTACAAACATGTAATAGGGAATGCAGTTGAGGTTGACCTGTTTGCGCCACATTTCGGCCCAAACGGAGGGATCGTTGTTGATGTGATTCAGCACGGGCGATTGTGTGCGTATTTGCGCTCCGGTGGATCGCACGCGGCGTATGGCTTCCCTGACGGCATTGGTCGACAATTCCACGGGATGATTGAAATGCGCCATGACGGCCAGGTTTTTGCCCGACCGCACTATTTTATCGAATACGCGCATCAAATCATCCGAATCGGGGTCGGTGAGAAAGCGATAAGGCCAATAAGCAAACGCTTTGGTGCCGAAACGAATGGTTTGAATGTTATACAAATTGTTGCCCAGCAAAGCATCCGTGTAAGCGGCAATATGCGACGTGCTCATGGTCAGCGGGTCGCCGCCCGTAAACAGCAAATCGGTGACTTCGCGGCGTTTCTGCAAATACTTGATCAAAAGTTCCGTTTCCTTCATCGCGAAACGCATCCCTTCCATCCCCGAGAACTGCGGCCAGCGGAAACAGAACGTGCAGTACGCATGGCAGGTTTGTCCCTGGCTCGGGAAGAAAAGCACCGTCTCCCGATATTTATGCTGCACGCCGTTCAGTTTGATACGCCCTATTTGCGGCACATTCAAATGTTGCCCGGCGGGATTCGGATTAAGCGACTTGCGAATCGCCCCGATCGTTTCTTTCATTTTCGACAGATCGGCGCCCGCATCCGCCAGTCGTTCCACTTGCTCGAAATGAGCGCTTTGCAACATTTCCTTTCGCGGGAAACAAAGCGTAAAAATAGGATCGTCGGGAATGTTATCCCAATCAATCAATTGTTCGACAACATAGTTGTTGACTTTGAACGGAAGAACCCGTCCCGTGATTTCGATTGCCCGGCGATCGGCCGCCGAAAGTTTATCTATTCCTTCGATAGACGCATAATTGTGAAGTTGATAGGATTGATACTTCATCGATTTTAAGTTTTTAATAATTCAGTTTTTAATAATTAACGTTTCGCGGAACCCGGATCATTCACATGATGTCTTGAATACGAAACAAATATCGTCGAGTTTTTGCTCAAAACGACACAACAATTAAGAAGGATGTTTACAAAAGTAATTTATTTTCCGCGTTTTTCCAAAAAACAATGAAAAAGTAAGACCGAATGTCGTCACTGTTTGCAGTTTTCGTCTATAAAAATTCGAATGCACAACCGAGTTTGCGGGCTTACCGAAAGTTATTTTAAAGCACTCGTTTCAAATTGATGATCGCTTGGAATGATTGTCGGTATCGGATGTCAATATTCTATACCATATCCAACGCCATCGAATACCGCTTATTTGCTCCGTAATATTGCTTTGTCGCTTCATCGGCATCCTCTTCTCCGATAATGGAAAATCCGAGTTTTCTCCAAAAAGACAATGTCGATTTTTGTTCGCTTGCTATTCCTTTATCCATGTCGGGTAAAACACGATGGACTTCATACCTTTTCCACGCACGGGTTTCAGCCCATTCGAGCGAATGTCTTATTAAATCGGTGCCAATCCCTTTGCGCCTGTAATTCGGATTTTGAATAACGGAAATACAGTGATGAATCAGTGTATCGGGTTGTTCGTCTTTCGTATCGCCCCATCCGTAAAATTTTATTTTTTGCGCTATCTTTTGAGGAAAAAAATTCACATAGCCGATAATTCGATCCCCTTCCCAAGCTATAAATCCGCAACAAGTAAATTGATCCAACACATTGCGATAAAAATCTTCAAATTCGGTTCTGTTTCGAATTGATCCTCCGAACAATAAGTTGGGACAACCGTATCGGGGAACCGGATCGTGCGGATTCACCGGTTCTTTTACCGACAAACATCGGTCGGGCAGCCATTCCTCGGCACACATAGGGCGAATTTTATACGTTGTATCCATTTTTTCCAAGATGGATTTGGGTAAATGCGGATAATGTATATTTTCTTCGAGAGTAATTTTTTACCTCCCTTGAAATAACAGAATCGATTTCATGATTTTCGAAGCATTGCTCCGATTATCAATTCAGTTGCTATGATTCCGGTTTATTTTGCTTCAAACTTACAAATTATTTTTATGCATTTGTATTTCTCCTTGCTTGGCGCCTTTGCGCCTTTGCGAGAGAATAATCACGCAAAGACGCCGAGACGCAAAGTATAAAATCATCCTGCGTGAAGTATGATTTATTCAAAAGAGCAAATGACATTCCTTCTCAAACATAAAGCAAAAAATTCTCCCGTCATTCCTACGAACAACGGGAGAATTCTAAACTTATCCTTTATCGGACCTGCCGGATTTCAAAAACCCGCAGGTAACTCGAAACATCAAACTCGAAACTCGAAACCTTAAACCGGTTTACCAGCTCGCCTTTTTCACGCCGGGGATCAACCCTTTGGAAGCCATTTCGCGGAACACGATACGACTTACGCCGAATTGACGCATGTAACCTTTCGGACGGCCGGTGAGCAGGCAACGATTGTGCAAGCGTACCGTGCTTGAGTTACGCGGCAAAGTGGCCAACTTTTGGAAGTCGCCTTCCTCTTTCAGTTTGGCACGTTTTTCGGCATATTTGGCTACCATTTTCGCACGTTTCACTTCGCGTGCTTTCATCGATTCTTTTGCCATCTCTTATTTCTTTTTTAGCGTTTTTTAAAAGGAATACCGTACTCGCGCAACAAAGCATAAGCCTCTTCGTCGGTTTTGGCGGATGTCACGAAAGTGATCTCCATGCCGAGCATTTTGGTTACCTTGTCGATGTCGATCTCGGGGAAAATGATCTGTTCGGAAATACCGAGACTGTAATTGCCCCGTCCGTCCAATTTACCCGATATGCCTTTGAAGTCGCGGATACGCGGCAACGAAACGGCGATCAATCTTTCGAGGAACTCGTACATGCGGTCTTTGCGCAACGTTACGCGAACGCCCACGGGCACGCCTTTACGGAGTTTGAAGTTCGAGATGTCCTTCCGGGAAGTGGTGGCCACGGCTTTTTGACCGGTAATGGCGCTCAACTCGGCAATCGACGTATCGATGATCTTTTTGTCGACTACCGAATGGCGGCCGACGCCTTGGTTGATCACTATTTTCTCGATGTTGGGAGCCTGCATGATACTTGTGTATCCGAACTCTTTCATCAACGCCGGAACAATTTCGTTCCGGTATTTGGTTTTGTATGTAGGAACGTACTTCTTCATTATTTGATTACCTCCCCTGATTTTTTAGCATAACGCACCAATTTACCGTTTTCCTCGCGACGACCGATGCGGGTTGCCTTCTTGGTTTTCGGATCGATATGGTTTAAATTGGAAATATTCACGGGGGCTTCTTTTTGCACGAAACCGCCGTTGGTGTTTTTGGCATTCGGCTTGGTGTGTTTGGTCACCATGTTCACGCCTTCAACGATGGCGCGAACGCGATCTTTCTTCTCTTCGAAGAGAATTTCCAACACACGTCCTTGTTTTCCTTTATCGTCGCCGGCGTTTACAATCACCATGTCGCCTTTCTTGATATGTATCTTCTTGTTCATTTCAAATACTTTTTGATGATTATAACACTTCGGGCGCCAACGATACAATCTTCATGAAACCGTCGCGCAATTCGCGGGCAACGGGGCCGAAAATACGGGTTCCTCTGATTTCGCCTGCATTGTTGAGCAATACCACGGCATTGTCGTCGAAGCGGATGTAAGAACCGTCGGCACGGCGAATTTCTTTCTTCGTACGCACCACCACTGCTTTGCTCACCGCGCCTTTTTTCACGTCGCCGGCAGGCAATGCATCTTTTACGGACACCACAATGGTGTCGCCAACGCTCGCATATTTGCGGCGGGTACCACCCAACACGCGGATGCACAGCACTTCCTTGGCTCCGCTGTTGTCGGCTACACTTAATCTACTCTCCTGTTGTATCATGGTTATTTCGCTCTTTCAATGATTTCGACCAATCTCCATTTTTTGGTTTTGCTCAACGGGCGAGTTTCCATGATACGGACGGTGTCGCCGATTCCGCATTCATTCTTTTCGTCGTGAGCGTAAAATTTGGAGGTTTTATTCACAAACTTTCCGTACATCGGATGTTTCATTTTCGTTTTGACGGCAATCACGACGGTTTTGTCCATCTTGTTGCTCACCACTTCGCCGATGCGCTCTTTTCTTAAATTTCTCTTAATATCTTCCATCGGATTCCGTTATTTTTGGTTGGCTGCTTTTCTTTTGTTCAACTCGGTCATCATGCGTGCAATATCTTTACGCGCATATTTCAATTTCATCGGATTATCCAACGGCGACACGGCATGATTCAATCTCATCCGTACAAGCGTATTTTTTTCGGTTTCGATACGCTCGGTCAACTCTTTGGTCGACAATTCTTTGATTTCTGACATTTTCATTGCCGTAAGTTTTATTCGAATACATAATCGCGACGTACCACCAGCTTGGTTTGAACGGGCATTTTTTGCGCTCCGAGGCGAAGCGCTTCTTTTGCCACATCGTAGGGTACGCCTTCTATTTCAAACATGATGCGCCCCGGAGTAACGGGAGCGACAAATCCTTCGGGTGCGCCTTTACCTTTACCCATACGTACTTCGGCGGGTTTTTTGGTAATGGGCTTGTCCGGGAAAATTCTGATCCACATCTGGCCTTCACGCTTCATGTGACGCGAAATCGCTTGACGTGCAGCCTCGATCTGACGACCGGTGATCCACGCATTCTCCAGCGTTTTGATGCCGAAAGAACCGAATGCAAGCTCGTGTCCGCGTTGCGCGTTGCCTTTCATACGGCCTTTCTGGCGCCTTCTGAATTTCGTTTTTTTAGGTTGTAACATTTCCTGATATTTTAATGTACTGTCCTTTTAAAATTTGTTTAACTAACTCTCGTCAACAACATGGCACATACCCGCAACTGTAAAAGTAACGGCTTATATTACGTGAAGGCGCAACCATGCGGACGACCGTTTTCGGCGATTCAACTTCCGATTCCTTCATATATCCGGTTAAGAATCAAAAATCTCTGAAAACGGAGCGCAAAGGTACTTTGTTTTTTGATATAAACAAGTGGCCGGGAAATATTTTTGAAGAAAATATTGCGGAACTCGTCTCAAGCAGCCCGGTTATTTGACTCAGCCGGTTATATATATCAGGATGGATTTTGCGACAGGATGCTCCTTAAACGTTTCGTGAATGCAGCGTTTGAAGAAATCCGTAAAGTCATTCATTCCTTCGGTTATGATTTTTCCGTACCCGAGGTAAAGCATCATACAGTTAACATCCAAACGAATCGTCGGATAAAATGCTTTTGAAAATCTGATGTAACGCGGTTCGGCATACGGGTCGAACCGGAAAGCGGCATTGCTTTCCTCTCGTGCTATATCCGGCCATTTCGCAGGCTGCGTCGAGCGAAGCCGTTTCAGCAGGTCGCGGTACTCCCCTGCATTTCGTTCAGCGTAAATCATCGGATACAGTACCTCTAAAAACGGAATCAAATCCGTTTCAAGCACCTGATTTTTAAGCGTAAACAAAAGGCTTTTGTCCGTTTTCGTTTCGTCATACAGCTTCAGGTCGAATAACAGGGTCTGTTCAATCTCCTGTCGTAATTCATCGTTTGATATCTTCTTCTTGCGCAGGTCGTCAAGCGAGGCAACGATCTCATGCACAAGTCCCATTGCCAAAAACTGTCCCATTTTATTGATATTTATCGGATGAGATATAACATTTGTCGGATATGCCCGTCATGCATTGCAAAAATACGGATAATTGCGGTTGAATCGACTCGGGGCAGTTCTTTTTACGGTAACATCAATTATGATGTCACCAAGTAGTCGGCTGTAGAAATAACAACAAAGACAGGCTTCTCCGTAAAGGTATATTGTATCGGTTGTTAGTTTTTATTGTTTTAAGTTTTCGATTTCTCCGATGAACGGTATGTCGTCCATCACCTCCGTTTCCGCTGTTCTCTGAAGATACGTTTCCATTTGCATGAATTTGGCTGCATAAAGTCCGCCTGCCGCTTTTTTCATCTTTTTGAAATACTTCTTATGCAACGCGGCAATACTTTTTTCATCCTTAAATGCCTGTTTGGCAATGCTTGCCGCATCGTCGTCGGTCAATGTCTCGTAATTGTTGACATAGCGTGCAAGATTGTTCAGCCTCGTTTTGACCAGTTCCCTGCGTTTGGCTTCATACGCTTCGTAAACGGGCCAAAACCCGGCGGCCGCGTTGTCGTCCAACCCCATGTAACTTTCGATCAATTGCTTTTTACTCTTGCCGAACACCGATTGAATAATCTCCAAGTCGTTCGAAGCAGTCGATTGCGCTTTCGTTGTCGAAATAAAAGCCAGGCCGATGATAACAAAAAACCCCTTTTTCATCCTTAATAAACATTTAACGAATTTTAAAAATAGACAGATATGTTCGATTGCCGGTATGTTTTACCGGAAAATCTTTTTATGTAACACCTCCCGATTTATTTTGTTTTATGTCCGCCGACAGGAATTCCAGCTCCGATCTGAAACGTCTGATTTTGTGCATTGATTGCCGTTCCGTCTTTGTACACGTTAACCAGTCCTTGTGCGAAACGGAAATTGATGCGCAGCCCTTTTCCTTTCATCAGCCGCCATTGTACATCGATTGCCGCCCCGGCGTCCAACAGGGTGATATTCTCGCGGATATGTTCCCGATAAGTGAAAGTGCCGTCGTCGACTTTTTCCTGAAATATGTCGGTTGCCTTCGTGTTAACCGCCAACTGCGGTCCCAGGGAGACAGACCAGCTCGGATTGAAGTTGCAGCGCACCATCGGTGTCAGTTCGAAATAGGAGAGGTGTCGTTTTGCCGACACGTTGTCGGTCGAAATGTCGTCGGGCTTGGCAAACCAATATTCTTCGGGAATGTCTTTCCCGCCTTTGGGCGATTTGAACATGAAATAATTCGCAACGGTGAGCCGTTCGGATATTTTTAAGTCCAAATAAGCGCCGAACGAGAATCCGACATCCGGCCGATTGTCTATGTTCGTAAATCGAAATCCTTGCGCGGCCAACTGCACCCCCATTTCAATTTTATCATTGTTGAGTTTGTCACCGAAAACCAATGCGATCAGCACTTGAGAGAAAACCGGGCAGCAAGAAAAAAACAGCAGAGTGATGCAAAATATTTTTTTGATCATTATGATAGATGATGAATCAATGTCGTTTAGTTAAGAATTTTATCATTATGTTTTACCCCCGACCCCTAAAGGGGAGTCTCGGTATACCGCGCTTTGCGAAAGTCCCCCTTTAGGGCAGGGCCGGTAAGTTCTCCGTTAATGCCCTACGGGCAAACGTGCTTTACGATACGCCTTTCTATTGACGTGGTTGTCCTACGGACAATTTCGGTACAAAAATTTCCCGTTAGGGAAATAACGTCAGTAGAACGGGATAACAAGAAGAATCAAGTTGCCCGTCAGGGCATTAACCGATTACACTTGATTAGAACTTACCGGCCCTGCCCTTTAGGGGAACCGCAGCCCTGAACCGGAGGTCGACGAAGTCAACGGGCAAGCTCGACGAAGGGATTTAGGGGTGAAAACAAAATAAAAGCGTTAATTAAACGATATTGTATGATGAATGATGATTTCGAATATTTTAACAATACAAGCGTTCGAATGTTTTCATAAATGACGATTTAATTCGACTTCCGGCATTTGTTTTCGACGATTATCGGAATAATCATTACTTTTGCGGGATTAATGCATGAAATTCATTTTCGGTGAATACTTTAAAGGTTGCCCATATTAAGATTACGCGGTGGATTACCGAAAATATCCCCTCGCAACGATTGATACTTTTGTTGAGCATGCTGATCGGCATTATTGCGGGGCTGGCAGCCGTTCTGCTGAAAAATGCCGTGCATTTTACCGGCTATCTGCTGACCAACCGATTGGACATCAGCACGGCCAACTGGCTGTATTTCGCCTATCCGTTCATCGGGATTTTGATTACGGTGCTGTACGTGAAATTTTTCGTTAAAGAAGACATCGTACACGGCATTTCGCGCGTGCTCTATTGCATCTCGAAGAAAAACAGCCAACTGCCGGCGCACAACATGTATTCGTCCATGATCGGCTCCACATTTACCGTCGGCTTCGGCGGATCGGTCGGGTTGGAGTCGCCCATCGTGACCACCGGTTCGGCCATCGGTTCGAATATCGGCCGGTGGTTTCACCTCAATTACAAAACCACCACGCTGCTGCTCGGTTGCGGCGCTGCCGGCGCTATCGGAGGAATATTTTCGGCGCCTGTTGCTGCGGTGGTTTTTGCCTTGGAAGTGTTGATGCTCGATTTGACCACTTGGTCGATCATCCCTTTATTGATTTCGGCCGTGACCGGAACCGCCGTTTCGTGGCTGTTCATGGGAAAAGGTGTGGTATTTTCCTTTACGGTGATGGACCCGTTGGTTATCCGCAATTTGCCGTATTACGTATTGTTGGGTTTGTTCACGGGCCTTATTTCCGTATATTTCACCAAAGGAACCAAGCGCATCGAAGCGTTGATGGAAAAGATCGGGAAAACCTATTTCCGTTGGGACAGGGCGCAGCGTCGATTCGTGAAAGAAGAAATTATCGGCAAAAAAATATTGGTGTTTCAACGATTGGTTATCGGCGGCTGCGTTTTGGGATTGCTCATCTTTCTTTGTCCCCCTCTGTTCGGCGAAGGCTACGAAGCGTTGAAAATGATCCTCAGCGGCAATTCGGCCGATCTGGCCAACGGCAGCGTGTTCTATCACCTGAAAGACAACCGGTACTGGCTGCTGGCGTTTTTGTGTTTGGTGCTGGTGTTGAAAGTGATCGCCATGGCGGTGACCACCGGAAGCGGCGGCGTCGGCGGTATTTTTGCGCCCACGCTGTTCATGGGCGGTGTGTCCGGATACATCCTGGCCAACGTCATCAACATGATTCCGTTTTTTGCGGTAAGCGACAAGAATTTCGTGCTGGCGGGCATGGCGGGCGTGATGGCGGGCGTGATGCACGCCCCGTTGACGGCCATTTTTCTGATCACCGAAATCACCGGCGGGCACAGCTTGTTTCTTCCGCTGAGCCTCACGGCGGCCTTTTCGTTCGTCATGTCGCGCTACATAGAGCCGCACTCCATCTACACCAGCCGTTTGGCCAAGCGCGGCGAGCTGATCACGCACGACAAGGATAAAGCGATCCTTACCTTGCTGAAGACCGACCGGCTCATCGAAAAAGACTTCATCACGGTGCATCCCGAACAAACGTTGGGCGACTTGGTGAAATATATTTCCCAATCCAAACGCAATATCTTTCCGGTAATCGACAACAATTCCAAGTTTATCGGCGTGGTGCTGCTCGACAATATTCGCGACATCATCTTCCAACCCGATCAATACAAGACCGTTCGTATCTCGGAATTGCTCACGCCCGCCCCGACGCTCATCGAAGTGAACGAAGCGATGGAGTCGGTGATGAATAAATTCGAAAAAACGGGTGCATGGAACTTGCCGGTGGTGGAGTCGGGAAAATATATCGGATTTCTTTCCAAATCGAAGATATTTTCATCGTATCGGCATCTGTTGCAACAGTTTTATGAGGAATAACACCGACGAAGGTAAGAGGTAAAAAGTAAGAGGGAATAACTTTTCGGGAGACAAGTTCCGGAATCAGTCTTTCCACGGAGCGTCGGTATAAATATTGACGCGCTTTGCCGCCCACGACTCGACGGTATAGATAAACCAAGCGTTCCACGTTCCGGCATATTTCCCGGTGTTGACGGTGACCTTGCCGCTTATTTCCCGAGAGAGATTACCGCCCGAATAATCGCAAAATGCCGTTGCATATTCGATGGGGATCGTTACTACGGTTCTTTCGCCTTCTTCAATGCGCGCATAACCCAATATCGGGAATGATCGGCCGTTATATGTAAGCGTTTCGTCGGTATCGACGGGCACTCCCTTGATGTCGCGATTGGTTTTCCCGCTTTCGGCAAACATGCGGCGACGTTCCTCGATAGAGATGGAAGGCTCTGTCCCTTTGGGGAATATCGCGGTGATGTTTCCGGAAAC
>JAVBRP010000353.1:0-4119 GCA_031547815.1 Bacteroidales bacterium
ACGTTCACGCTCACATACCTCTTCGGAAAGTACAATATTAAATGAGTGATTTTTATGCCGACAGGCTGAGCCTGCCGAGATATGAGGGACGAGGTGCAACCTCGTCCCTACATGCATAAAACTTGCCCGCGAGCAGTATAAGGAACGTGTTCAAAACAAAATTCCCGTTCTTAATGAGCATGCCCGTCAGGGCATTAACGTCAATAGAACAATCGGGCGCCTGCACCTCGATTCTCCGTAGGAGATAAACATTCGGAAGCTTCGTCGGTTAATGCCCCGGCGGGCAATGGAAGCGTGAGTGCATTCGCGGCTATTGACGTGAAAGCCCTAACGGGCTATTCAAATGCGAATAATGACATTTTTGGGAATATTATTCTGTTCTCATTCCTATGTTGTAGAAAACATAAGATACCGGACACAAAAAAGAAAAACTACGTGATATTAGTGCCTCGGTGGTAAAAAACATCGTATTATTTCTAATTTTGTCGGCAAATAAACCGTTTGTCGAAGAATGTCCGGGAATCTGCACATTTTGAATGAAAACCGATCAAAAGAAGATCAATATCGGAATCTGCTTCCGCAAATAGCGGCATTGATTGATGAGGAACCCGATCGGATTGCCAACATGGCCAATACGGCGGCGGCATTGAAACAAACCTTCGGATTCTTTTGGATCGGATTTTACGAGGTGAAAGACGAAATGTTGGTTTTAGGCCCGTTTCAAGGCCCGGTTGCCTGCACGCGCATCGCCTGCGGGAAAGGCGTTTGCGGCGCGGCATGGAAGGAACAAAAAACCATCGTCGTTCCCGATGTGTCGCTTTATCCCGGGCACATCGCCTGCAATTCCGCATCGAAGTCGGAAATCGTTGTCCCGATTGTTGCAGGCGGAACGGTGATCGGCGTTTTGGATGCGGACAGCGACCGCTTGAACGCTTTCGACGATACGGATGCACATTATCTCGAAAAGATTGCCGGAATGCTCGCAAACCCGGATGCGCCTCCGACCCGATCGATGAAAACATAATACCCGATTTACACCCTCCGCACACACATCACATTTTAATGAATAAACAGGCTTATTTGCAATTTATTTTCCTTTTCGGGATATTGGCGCTGCCATGCTGTTTCAAAACGAAGCGCCCGGTTGCCGATGCCGACGCTGTTGTCGATTCGCTGGTGGCGAAGTATCGCGCCGACATGCCGAGCAACCCGTCGGGCGTTATCAAAATCTTCGCGGAAGCGCAAAAAAGCGTCCGCGACTCCGTCGATTATTACACATTGCAGTATTACACCGCCATTTGTCACTATTACAATAACCGGACGGACAGCGCTTTCGAGGCCGTCAGGAAAGTCATCGAATACGGCAAGCGCGAAAAGCCTTCGTCGCGATCGGACTTGCTCCGGTGCGAAGCATACAATTGCATCGGCGTGTTTTGGCAGGTGATGGACAAAAGGGATTCCGCCATTGTCTGTTTTCAAAAGACGTACGGCATCCTGTCGGCATCGGAGCATCGAGACGGGCTTCCGGATGTTTGCATCAACCTGGCCGATTGTTACGAAAACAACGGCTATTTTGCCCGGTCGAGTTTTTACTATCGCCGCGCATTGTTTCTGGCCGATTCGCTCGATGCGGGCGACCGGCTCTATTTCCCTATCCTTTCCGCAACAGCGCGATTGTATCAAAAATTGGAGAATTACCCGGAAGCCGATCGATATTTCCGTCAAGCGGAACAATACCGGGACAATGCTTCGGACTACGAAGAATATGTGTTTACCAATTCGCGCGGCAATTATTATTACGCCGTCAAGGATTATCCGCAGGCTTTGGATTGGTTCCGCCAAGCCGACCGAATCGTCAAAAACTTTCCGCAGTCGAATTTCCAAGCCATTGTCGAGGGCAACATGGGCGAAGTGTTTTTGATGGCGGGACAACCGGATTCGGCGCGTTACTATTTGAACCGCGCCAAAGAGCTGTACGGCCGGTCGTTCGATCAACCTTCCTTCAAATTTTACATTGACGGATTATATGCTACGTTGGCTTTGCATGAAAACAATCTCGCCGAAGCGGGGCGGTTGTTGTTGCAGCCGTACGACACCGCATCCGTCGATCCGCAATATATCTATTACCGCAACAGACGGCTGGAAGAGTGGTACGCGCGAAAAGACGATTACGAAAACGCCTATCGGTACCGCGTACGCGCCGATGCATACGACGATTCGCTGCGCAACACCACCGTTCGCAACCGCATTGCGGAGATCGACTCGCGCTATAGGCAAGACACGACGCTGCTGAAAAAAGACATCCGGATTGCCGCCGTCGAGGGGCGCGCGTCGCAATGGCAACGCATCGCCCTGGCAAGCCTGCTTGTTTTGGCACTTGCCGGAATCCTTATCCTTTTCCAACGGCGGAAACGCGAATCGGAATACCGAAAGCAAATGACAACCGTTAACGAATTGCGCATGGAGATCATCCGCAACCGCCTCTCGCCGCATTTCATGTTCAACGCGCTCAATGCCGTGATGCCCGCGTTGGGACAATACCGCGAGTTGGAGCAACCTTTCGGCCTGCTCATCCGGATGCTGCGAAGCAACCTTCGGGCATCCGAACAGATAGCGACGTCGCTGGAAAACGAGATCGATCTGGTGAAAAACTACCTTCAACTGCAAGCGCTCGGCGATCCCGAAAGAATACACGCGGAATGGTCTGTTGCCGACGACGTGCCGAAGGACGCGCGCATCCCTTCGATGTGCATCCAGATACCTGCGGAAAATGCGGTGAAATACGCCTTCCCGCCCGAAGCGGAAAACGCGCGTATCGACATTCGCATCGACCGTCGAGCGGATGCGGTGCATATCGTTATCGAAGACAACGGCGTCGGCTGTCGCCCCGGAGCGAATGCTTTCGGGGAACGCGGAACGGGAAGCGGACTGAAAATGCTGCACCGGACGGTTGAGTTGCTGAACAGGAAAAACGTCGAAAAAATAAGTTTCGCCATAGAAAGTAATCCCGACAATCCCGCAACGCAAGGAACGCGGGTTACCGTTATTGTCCCCTTACATTATCGATTCGAATGATGACAAAAAAGATGATCACCGCCGTTATTGTCGACGACGATGCGGCCGCCGTAAAAAAACTGCACGCCGACTTGGGCGCTTTCCCCGACATAACGGTTGCGGAAACCGCCGTATCCGTCGAAACCGCCAAGAGGCTCATCATCCGCGAACAGCCCGATTTGCTCTTTCTGGATGTGGAAATGCCCGAAATGTCGGGGTTCGAGTTGCTGAACGAGATACAATCGCAACTGCACGCCGACATCAAAATCGTTTTCCACACCGCCTACAACAAATATCTTCTCGACGCCATCCGCGCCTCGGCATTCGATTATCTGCTGAAACCGTACATGCCCGAAGAGTTGGCGGCGATCATCGAGCGCTACCGCTCGCGCACGCCGAAAGACCCGATGGGCATCGAACAATCGTTGCGCAAGTTGCTTGCACGCGATGCCGGATTTGCCATTCAAACCTTATCGGGACTTATGCCTGTGAATCCGGAAAAAGTAATTATGTTTCAATTTGTCAAGGAACTGCGCTGCTGGCAGATGATGCTCGCCGACCGAAAACTGCACAAGCTGCGAACCGGCGCCACGGCCAGGGAATTGACGGCCTTGGATCGATCGTTTGTGCAGATTGCCCAGGATTGCATCGTCAACATCCGCTACTTGGCTTCGATAGAGAACAAGACGCTGCGCTGCATGTTTTGCCCGCCCTATTCCGACATGGAGTGCACGGCCTCGCAACGGTATTTCAAGAAGATCAAGGAAATGATGGACATCATTTGAACGACGACTTTTGCAATTGCATGGCGATGGACAAAAAACGCGCGCATAAACATTATTTTCGACCGGTTATCCTCCCGAATCGACCGTTTGATCATTTTACGGGCAATAGGCTGTTTCCCGGAATTTTTATGCTACCTATATTTGCGCGGAAAAAATCGATTCAACACGAATACACGACAAGTGATTTCCGATAGCGATAACGTGTTCCGTCGTCAATCGGAGATTATTTCCTTTGGTGAGGATGGAGAGCGGCAGCAATTTTCGACGCCGCTCTTTATTT
>JAVBRP010000021.1:0-4462 GCA_031547815.1 Bacteroidales bacterium
TAACTACAGGAGACCTTTTTATATTACGGTGTCTTGTTGTTACTCGGCAAAAGGAACAACCGACACGAACGACTTATTGTCGACTTTTTTCCGGAACTGAATGGTTCCGTCGATCAAGGCGTAGAGCGTATGGTCGCGACCGATGCCTACGTTTTCGCCCGGATAATGTTTGGTGCCGCGTTGACGAACCAAAATGTTACCCGCTTTGCAGACTTGGCCGCCAAATAACTTAACACCTAACCGTTTACTTTCGGATTCACGTCCGTTTCTCGAACTACCGACGCCTTTTTTATGTGCCATTTTTCTTTAATTTATCTTATCCTACAAATAAATATATGCTTATTCGGCGATTCCTTCGATCAGAATTTGCGTAAAATCCTGACGATGACCGTTCAGCTTTTGATAGCCTTTTCTTCTTTTTTTCTTGAAAACCAAAACTTTGTCGCCACGAACATGCGATACGATCGATGCGCTGACCGAAGCTCCCGATACCGTCGGAGTACCTACTTTGATGTCTTTTTCGTTGTCAATCAGATAAACCTGATCAAACGTCAGTTTATCACCGGCTTCACCGGTTTGACGATGCACAAATATTTTTTGGTCTTTGTTGACTTTAAACTGCTGACCTGCGATTTCTACGATTGCGTACATTATAAATTTCTTATGATTTTTCGGCGTGCAAAAGTAAGTACTTTTTGCGGAATTACAAATATTTTTTCAAGTTTTTGTCCGAATGCGAAAAAATAAGGCTTCCGCCAAACTTTTTGTACTTTTGCGGCTTGATAAAGTTGAATCGAACACGGTGAAATATTTAATTGCAGGTTTGGGAAATATCGGCGACGAATACGCGCGTACGCGGCACAATATCGGATTTATGATGTTGGACCGACTGGCCGAAGACGAAAAGTTTGTTTTTGCGGACAGACGTTACGGTTTCGTTGCGGAGTACAAATACAAAGGCCGCACGTTTGTGTTGCTGAAACCCTCCACTTTCATGAATTTGAGCGGACGGGCGGTGAATTACTGGTTGCAGAAGGAAAAAATCGAGATCGGCAATTTGCTGGTGTTGGTCGACGACTTGGCGCTTCCGTTCGGCGCCATCCGCTTGAGAGGAAAAGGCAGCGACGGCGGGCACAACGGGCTGAAGAACATCAACGAAGTGCTCGATACGCAGGATTATGCGCGCCTTCGTTTCGGAATCGGCAGCAATTTTTCGCAAGGACGTCAAATAGACTACGTTCTGAGCGGATGGTCGGATGAAGAAGAAAAAGCCCTGCCCGACCGCCTCAAACTGACTTCGGATATGATCAAAAGTTTCGGCACCGTCGGAGTGGAGCGAACGATGAATTTTTTCAACAACAAATAAAAAATGAAGAGTTTAAAGTTTGAGGTTTAAGGTTTAAAGTTGGGCAAAGCCATGTAACTTGAAACCTCAAACTTTCTTTGTGTTCCGTCAATCGAAAATCAAAAATCGAAAATTAAAAATGGATACCGTACGAATCGATAAATATTTGTGGTCGGTGCGACTGTTCAAAACGCGCACTTTGGCTGCGGAAGCGTGCGAAAGACATCGCGTGCTGGTCAACGATATGGAAGTGAAGCCTTCGCGGAACATAAAAATCGGCGACAGGCTGACGGTAAAAAAGCCGCCGATCGTGTACACTTATGATGTGATCGGGCTGATAGACAAGCGGCAGTCGGCGCCTTTGGTAAAAAATTATATCACGGACACAACGCCGCAGGATGAATTGGAAAAGGCAGAATCTTCCCGAATGACGGCGTTTGTACAACGCGACCGCGGAGCCGGACGCCCCACCAAGAAAGAACGTCGAGACATCGATAAATTGACTTCGTTATGATTATTGCCCGCCGGAAGAAAAAGGAAAACATCGTCGAATACATATTATATATGTGGCACATCGAGGATTTGATTCGTGCGCACAATTTCGATGCGGAGCGGATCCGGAAAAACGTGATCGATCGTTTCGAGCAACCCGAAGCGGTTCTGCAACAAATGGACGAATGGTATCGCGATTTGATCGATCGGATGAAAGCCGAAGAAATCGAAAAGGGCGGACATATCGGCTTTTTGACGGAGCAGGTGCATCAATTGAATGATTTTCACCTGAATCTGATCAACGACTTGAACGAACCGCAGTATCGGCAAGCATATTATGCGGCGGAACCGTATATCGCCGAATTGAAAAAGAAGTCGGCTCCCGGACTTACGGAAATCGAAGTTTGCCTGAATGCTTTGTATATGGTGATGATGATGCGCATGAAAGGATTATCGCCTTCGGCCGAAACGGGCGCGGCAATCGAAACTTTCGGCAACATGCTGGCCTTGCTGAATAGCAAGTATATGAAAAAATCGAATGTTGTCGGTTAATGCCCTGACGGACAATTTAGTTTTTTCGGTCGTCCGATTCTATTGACGTTATGTCCCTAACGGGAAATTTTTCTATTTCACGATTTTCCCCGAAAATTTATCTTTTCGATTCAGATTCATGTTGTTGGCGATGCTCATAGAAATCTTGTTTTCGCCGAAACGGCAAATAATTCTTTCGTAGTGCGGGCTTTCGATATATCGCAACGTTAACGAAAGTGTTTGTTCATCGTCCCAACTATAGCTTCCGCAAACTTTGAAAGGCGGGTAGCCCGCATACCGGTTTTCGAACGGAATCAACGAGGGGCACGGCCGTTCGGTTTCGCCCGGTTGCCACACCTCTTTGCCGAAAGCGAACGGGTAATCGGCTCCGGCATCATTGATCGTGAGCTTGCATATTCCGTTGTCGAAGCGAACGGAAACGGATTTTATGCGATTTTCGACCGAGTCGGAAACAAATACGGTTTCCGACGCAAGTTCCGCTTCTTTGGGCGAAGCGACTCCTTTTGCGGGCGGCAAAATAGCCAACGACGACAGTTTCCGCGCCAAAGCCGTTTCCGCTTCTTTGTCGGCGGGCAATGCTTTCGGATGCATGGCCGGCAACAGATGTTCCCATACCAAATCGATCTCTTTCTGCATGTTGCCCACATTAGCCGTGATCGCCACCACAGCATCCCGGTCGGGAAGAACGATGATGAATTGTCCGAAAGCTCCGTCGGCACGGAAAGCATTATTTTGGCAACGCCATATCTGATAGCAATAACCTTGCGCCCAATCGTCCTTGCTTCTTTGCTCGGGCGATATATCGGGCTTTTGTACAATTTTCGCCGTGGTAGCCTCTTCTATCCACGATTCGGGTAAAAGCTGCTTTCCGTTCCAACGGCCTTTCTGCAAATAAAACTGCCCAAACTTGGCCATATCTTCCGTTTTCACGCGCAAGCCCCAGCCTCCCACGTTAATGCCTTGCGGGTCCGATTCCCAATCGGCGCCTTGTATACCCAACGGCTCGAACAATCGCGGGGTGAGGTAATCCATCACCTTTTCGCCGGTAACTTTCTGCACGATGGCCGACAACATGTAAGTGGCAGCCGTGTTGTACAGAAATTTTGTACCGGGTTCATCGGTTACGGGCGCTGCTAAAAATGCCTTTACCCAATTTTGTTCCTTCGCAACGTCGCGCGTCGGTTCCGGACTTTGCCCGGCCGTCATGCTGAGCAAGTCGCGCACGCGCATTTGCGCCAAATACGGGCTGACGGCATCCGGCAAATATTCGGGGAAAAAAGAAATCACTTTGTCCTCAACCGAAAGTTTTTTCTCGCTTACCGCGAACCCGACAGCAGTGGAAGTGAAGGTTTTGCTTGTGGAGTACAGCGTATGTTTCAAATCGGAACGATACGGGTTCCACCACCCTTGCGCGACGATTTTTCCGTGTCGCAAGATCATGAGGCTGTGCAATTCCTGACCGGCCGCTTCCGCAGCTTCGATATAGTTCAGAATTCCTTTGGAGGAAACGCCTTCTTTTTCGGGCGTGCTTTCCGGGAGTACATTTGTCGTTGGGACATTGGTACAGGCACAAAACCACAGAACGAACAGTAATGCGTGGAAGATGATCTTTTTCATAACTAAATATTTGATTTTTATTTACTTGGGCTGCACTTTCGAAACCAGCCGATAATACAACCACGGGATATATCGCTTAAAATAAATCATCAGCAAATCCTTTTTGCCGATGTATATTTCCTTTCTGTTTCTGCGTACGGCCTTGATAATCTTGCGCGCACAAGTGTCGGCGCCGATGCCGCCGGCTTGCCCGTGATCCATCTCGCCGTGCGGCGTTCCGTCTTTGGTCAGGGCATTCAATGACACATTGGTAAGGATACGCCCCGGACATACCACCGTGACGCGAATGCCTTGCGTATGCAGTTCCGCCCACAGCGTTTCGTAAAATCCGTGCACGGCATGTTTGGCTGCCGAATACGCCGAACGCAACGGAAATCCGAACAGACCGACAATACTGCTGATGGCGACGATATGTCCGCTGCCTTTCGCAACCATGGCGGGAAGCAGCTTTTTGGT
>JAVBRP010000134.1:0-7438 GCA_031547815.1 Bacteroidales bacterium
GCGACGAACTGCGGAAATTGTTGCACGGCGGCATTGTCTTACTTCCCGGAAATACCGAAGCGCCGTTCAATTATCCGGCAAATACGTATGCTTTCCGTCAGGACAGCACGTTCCTGTATTATTTCGGGTTGCCGGAACCCGGTCTGGCTGCGGTGATAGACCTCGACGACGGGTCGGAATGTCTGTTCGGCAACGATTCGACGATGGACGACATTATTTGGGCCGGACAACTTCCCGGCATGAGCGAAAAAGCGGCATCGGCGGCGGTTGCCCGGACGCAACCGTATGCGGCTTTGGCCGATGCGGTGCAGAAAGCATACCGGCAGGGGCGCGTCGTTCATTATCTGCCGCCCTATCGCGCCGAAACGAAAATTCAATTGTTCGATCTGTCGGGAATAAGGCCCGAAGAGCAAAAGACGAAAGCCTCCGAGGAACTGATCCGCGCAGTGGTGAAAATGCGGTCGACGAAGGAAATGCAAGAAATAGAGCAAATAGAGCAAGCCGAAGAAACCGCTTACAAGATGCACACGTACATCATGATGCATGCGCGTGCGGGAATGGTCGAACGGGCACTTTCGGGCGCCATCGAAGGCATTTCGTTGATGAACGGCGGCCCGGTGAGTTTTCCCGTGATCCTGAGCGTCAACGGACAAACCTTGCACAATCATCACCACGGCAACACGATGCGCGACGGGCAATTGCTGCTGACCGACGCCGGAGCCGAAAACACGATGAATTACGTGAGCGACATTACCCGCACCGTACCCGTGAGCGGCAAGTTCGACGCGCGGCAGAAAGCGATTTACGAAACGGTGCTGCGCGCCAACCTCAAAGCGATCGAGATGAGCCGTCCCGGCGTTCTCTACCGCGACGTTCATTCGGCGGCATCCCTCGTTATTGTCGAAGGGTTGAAAGATGTCGGCCTGATGAAAGGCAACATCGACGATGCCGTGGCGGCGGGCGCACATGCGCTTTTCTTTCCGCACGGGTTAGGCCATGCCATGGGGCTTGATGTACACGACATGGAAGGCTTGGGCGAAAATTACGTAGGGTACGATGCGTCCGTTGCGCGCAGCGCTCAGTTCGGACTTGCATCGCTGCGTTTCGCGCGCAAACTCGAACCGGGATTCGTGATCACCGACGAGCCGGGCATCTATTTCATTCCCGCACTGATCGATCTGTGGGAAGCGGAAAAGAAATTCGCCGATTTCATCCATTACGATAAACTGAAAGAATATCGCGGCTTCGGCGGAATACGCATCGAGGACGATCTTTTGATCACCGAATCGGGATGTCGCGTGCTCGGACCGCCGATTCCGAAAACCGTCGAAGAAGTGGAAAATATGAGGAAAGGTTGAATAAGCCTTCCGAAAAGACAACATAAGGAGATATGGAACGACATTTTTTTAATACCACCGGCCCGTGTAATCCTGAACGGCATTACATGTTGGATGCCGACGAACGTCTTGTCGGGGCGCAATTGCATCGCTACATTCGCGACGAACTTTATTGGGTGTTGCATGCTCCGCGTCAAACCGGAAAAACCACTTTCCTGCAAAGTTGGATGAAACAAATCAATGCCGGAACCGAAGCCATATCATGCTATGTGAGTGTGGAACGATGCCAAGGGATCGCCGATGCCGATCGTGCCATGCCTGCCTTATGCAATGCCATAGTAGAATACGCTTCCGATTTCGGTGTTCCGCCGCCTGAAATTCCCGAGGTGGATTCGCTCAGTCTGCTTTCGGCAATATTGAAGAATTGGGCGAAAACGGTAGCCCCGAAACCATTGGTCGTTTTATTCGACGAGGTCGACGTGTTGGTAGGCGAAGCATTGATCAGTTTCTTGCGTCAACTTCGTGGAGGCTTTGCAGCGCGAGGCATTGGGAGATTTCCTGTTTCCGTTGCCTTGGTGGGAATGCGCGACTTGAAAGATTATATTACCGCAGCCAAAGGAGGCATAGCGCCCAATCCGGGATCGCCGTTCAATATCAAGGAAGATTCGGCCACTTTATCCAACTTCAGTCTGCTCGATGTGGCGCGGCTTTTTGCAAAGCGGACTGCCGAGACCGGACAACAAATCACGGATGAAGCATTAGATTATGTGTATGATCAATCGAGAGGGCAGCCGTGGATCGTCAATTCTCTTTTTAAACGGGCAACCATGCGGATATTGACCGACACCGGTAATGAAACGGTAACGATCGATCATATCAAAAAAGCGCGTCAACAAATGATCGAAGCGCGCGAAACGCATTTGGACACATTGGGCGAACGGCTTAAAGAATCGCGCATACGGCGTGTGATACAACCCATTATTACCGGCGACACCGATCTCTCGTTGTCGCGTACCGACCGTGATGTGGAATTGGCCATGGATTTGGGACTGGTTTGTTGGAATAGCGAAACGGGATTTACCATTGCCAATCCGTTCTATGAAGAAATATTGACTCGTTACCTGAATTCGGGTTATCACGATAATTTACCGCCGCCGTCGAATTGGCACCGGCAAAAAGCCGACGGAACGTTGGATATGGATAATTTATTGCGTGAGTTTCAATCTTTTTGGAGATCGAATTCGGAAGTGTGGGAACAAAATGCCGAATATACCGAAGCATTTCCCCATTTGCTGTTGATGGCTTTCTTGCAACGAATCATCAACGGAGGCGGACGAATCGAACGGGAATACGCTGCGGGTCGCGGACGGATGGATTTGGCGGTCGAATATCGCGGCGAATGGAATATCATCGAAGTAAAATTGCTTCGTGCCGGCAAAACATTCGAATCTGTTGCGGAAGAAGGCATACGTCAAACGCTCCGCTATCGCGACGGTTTTTCGCCGCCGTTGGTGTCGCGCAACGGGAAAAGTGCGGCTTGTTATCTGGTCATCTTCGATCGAACGCCCGAGGCAAAACAAAAACCGTGGGACAAACGAATAAAATGGATTCGGGATGGAGAAGTAACAATAGTCGGTTGTTGATCCTTTATGCGTCCGGTATGTTTTTTGAAGCCTCAATGCAAATCGTATAATACTATGCTCAAAAAAATAATCGTTGCATCCGCTTTATGCCTTGTTTCCGGCTTGTCGTTCGCGCAGGGAGTAAAGTTGGGCATATTTTTCGATCCGGCCGTCACGTGGCTCAAGTCGGACGTAAGCGATGTACACCGCGAGAAAGCGCGTTTGGGTTTTGATTTCGGACTGAAAACCGATTTCTATTTTGCACCCAATTATGCATTTTCCACCGGCCTTTCGCTTTTCAATATCGGCGGCACATTAAAGTACGACAAGGGTCTTCCGTTGCATACGAACGACGGAATCGTCGACATCCCGACGGGCGGCAACGTGAAGTACAAAGTGCAATATATCAGAGTTCCCGTAGCGTTGAAGTTGAGAACGCATACCATCGGGCGTTTCGTGTATTTTGCCGATTTAGGATTCGACCCGATGGTGAAAGTGTCGGCCAAAGCCGATTACGGGAACGGAAGCGTCGGAGCCGGCGATGAAATCAAACCGTTCAACATCGGATTTCATGTCGGCGGCGGCATCGAATACCCTTTGGGGCAAGACGCTTCGCTCGTTTTCGGGCTGGCTTTCATGAATCTGTTTGCCGATATGACATCGCCGTCGCATGACACAATTACCGCCAATAACATGTTATTGCGTATCGGTGTGAATTTTTAATATGATGACCATTCAAAACATCACCACGATATTATTCGATTTCGACGGCGTGATTGCCGATACCGAAAGCGGCCGTTACGAGGCTTACGGCGATATTTTCGAAGAATACGGTTACGATTTGCGTAGCCGATGCTCCGTTCCCGACCTGGTGGGGTTCACGGGCGACGGCTTCATGAGCAAATATTTCCCCGAAATACCGGACGAGCTGGTAAAGGAAATGGTTCGCAAGCGGCAGGCGCATTACATGGAGCATCTCGACCGTTTCTGCAAGCCTTATCCCGGTATGCGCCGGACGCTTGCCGATCTCAAACAAAGAGGATATTACATGGCGCTTACCACGGCCAATGCCACGGCTGTGGCAAAGCAATTGCTCGAAACGGTGGGCGCCGCCGAATATTTCGATGCCGTGTGCGGACGCGAAATCTGCGAAGACCCCGTCACGAAAGTGAAGGATTACAGCCGCGTTCCCGGGCAAATCGGCCGAACGGTCGACGAATGCATCGTGGTGGAAGATTCGCCCGTGGGCGTTGCCGGCGCCAAACGTGCCGGTTTTTATTGCATCGCTTTCGAGCGGTTCGAAGATCGCGTGTTGACCGAGCAGGCCGATGCCATCGTGCACGATTATAACGATCTGAGACAATTGTTCGGTTTGCCGTCGATCAATCTTATTTGACCGGAATATGATAAATAACGTGAAAAAATAAGTTATCATGGTTTTGCCTTCGGCGAGCCTTGCAGGGTTCACCCCGAACCTAAAGGGAGTTTCGGTGTACCGGAATACCGAAACTCCCTTTAGTCGGGGTGAAAGTAAAAAAAGAACGAAATATTATCTTTCCCATATCATAATATGGATTTCATAGCACAAATAAAAAAGATTTTCAAAACGAGCGACGCTTGGATGAAGTTGATCATCATCAATGTCGGTGTTTTCTTGCTGTATCATGTCGTTCACTTGTTCTATTTTCTTTTCGCCGCGCAAGACCAATTTAAACTCTACGATTGGTTGGCCGCGCCCACCGATTTCGATACGCTGCTCACCCGGCCGTGGACATTGATCACCTACATGTTTTTCCACAAGGAAATACTTCACTTGTTGTTCAACATGCTGTGGCTGTACTGGTTCGGAATGATTTTTCGTTATTATTTCAACAACAGGCAGTTGGTCAACGTGTACATTTTCGGCGGCTTGGCGGGCGTGTTGCTCTACATTCTGTCGTATAACGTTTTTCCCGTTTTTGCCGAAGCGAAATACCTGTCGAGTATTTGCGGCGCATCGGCCGGCGTGCTGGCTGTCGTATTGGCGATTTCGTGCTATGTGCCGAAGTACACGATCAATCTTCTCATATTCGGCCGCATCAAATTAATATACATAGCGTTGGCTTCCGTGGCTATCGACGTCATTTCCATCTCGATGAGCGACAACGCCGGCGGGCACATTGCTCACTTGGGCGGTGCGTTTTTCGGATACATTTTTGCCGTCAACATGCAGAAAGGGAAAGACATCACGGCTTGGTTCAGTCGCTTATCCGTTCGGATAGAGAACCTGCTCAAGCCGAGACCCAAAATGAGAGTCGCTTACAAACGTACGCCCAACGACGACAGGGAATACAACCGTCAAAAAACGGAAAACCAACATGAAATCGATCGCATTTTGGATAAGATTTCCAAAGGCGGATACGATACATTGACCAAAAAAGAGAAAGAAACCTTATTCAATCAGAAGAAATGACCCTGTGAGTACCGAACCGAAATTGTCAAAACCCAAAAAGAAAGGTCGATTCAGAAAATTAATACGAATCGGATGCTTCGTTGCAAACATTGTTGTCGCAGCAGCTTTGCTCCTGTCATATCTGTGCTGTTTTGTCGCTCCCGAAAAAGTTTGGTGGATCGGATTTTTCGGATTAGCCTACATGTACCTTTGGGCTGCAAACATTTGCTTTATAGTTATTTGGTCGCTTTCGCGGAAAAAGAAATTCGCTCTGATCTCTTTGATCGCCGTTTTGGCCGGTTGGGGGATGACCGGGCGAAATTTTCAAGCATTCGAAAAGAAACTTCCCGAAACGGAAGCCGGCAACGGAATAAAAGTGCTCACGTTCAACATACACATGTTTCAACAACGGGATGTGATACAACCCGACGAAATGAATTTGAACATATTCGATTTCCTTCGCAAAAGCGATGCGGATATCGTTTGTATGCAGGAGTTTATGACTTCGCAGTGGGTTAAGGAACTGAACGGGAAAGAACTTGAAAAAAAGTTTGCGGGAACGCCGTATCGACACCTCGAACTTTCGATGGGAAATGTCGGGATAGCCACATTCAGCAAATACCCGATCGTTCGCAAAAAACTGTTATACTCGGACAATACCACCAATGCCTGCATTTTCAGCGATGTCGCGATAGGTTCCGATACGGTGCGCGTTTTTAACGTACACCTGAAGTCGAACGGTTTCAATGAAGAAGAACGCGCATTGCTCGACAATGTTGTCAAGCGCGAGTACACCGATTCGGATGTCAGAACCGTTAAAGCCATCATACGGCAAATGAAAGGGGCTTCTTTCCGTCGGGCGCGACAAGTCGACCTGCTGGTCGAACATATCGAGAAATCGCCTTATCCCGTCATCATTTGCGGCGATTTTAACGATCCGCCCCTGTCCTACTCCTATCAAAAAATACGCGGCGAACGCAAAGACGCATTCGCGGAAGCAGGCAGCGGACGAAGCACCACCTACAATATCGGCCGTGTATCGTCGCAACGCATCGACTACATCATGTATTCGCCCGATTTCGATGCCTACGATTACGAAAGCCCGCGTGTGATCCTTTCCGATCATTTTCCCGTTATGTGTCGTTTAGTTAAAAAATAGTTTCAAGTTTGAGGTTTAAAGTTAGGCAAAGCCGCGAAATAGTTTCAGGTTTAAAGTTTAAAGTTTCAGGTTGAGCAAAGCCATGAAACTTGAAGCCTCAAACTTGAAACTTGAAACCTCAAACTTGAAACTTGAAACTTGAAAACTCAAACTTTAAACTTTAAACTTTGAAGCATCTCACCCCAAAAAAAGCGCTCGGACAGCATTTCCTGAACGACAAGAATATCGCTCAAAAAATAGTGTCGTCGCTGCGAGCCGACGGAATTCGGCATGTGGTGGAGGTCGGTCCCGGACAGGGAGCGCTTACGCCGTACCTTTTAGCCGAACAACGGTTCGAGACCCGTTTCGTGGAGGTCGACTCCGATGCTGTCGCTTATTTGGAAGCCGCATATCCCGAAATAAAAGACAAACTGATAACGGCCGATTTTTTACGCCGTCCGTTAACCGATTATTTCGACGACGAAGAGCCGATGGCCGTCATCGGCAATTTCCCGTACAACATTTCATCGCAGATATTTTTCAAGATTCTCGATCACCGTTCGATGGTGAAAGAAGTTGTCGGGATGTTGCAAAAGGAGGTGGCCGAACGCATTGCCACACCACCGGGATCGAAAACCTACGGCATCACAAGCGTTTTGTTGCAAGCGTTTTACGATATCGAATATCTGTTCACCGTTCACGAAAATGTATTCACGCCGCCGCCGAAAGTCAAATCGGGAGTGATCCGCCTCGTTCGCAATGCAACGGAATCATTGCCTTGCAACGAAGCGCTGTTCGTGCGCGTGGTGAAAACGGCATTCAACCAACGGCGCAAAATGCTCGGCAACTCATTGAAAAGCCTTTTGCCGCCCGACCACCGCGACAATCCGATGCTCACCAAGCGTCCCGA
>JAVBRP010000001.1:0-8659 GCA_031547815.1 Bacteroidales bacterium
AAATCATGGCCGAAATCAAAGAAATGTAATTAACTTGATACGGACAAGTTTTATGTATCACCTCTCTCCCCGACCCTCTCTCCACAAGAGAGAGGGAGGTTCGCTTTCCGGCCGAATCGCGGACCGTGCGAAGGCTCCCTCCCCTGTGGAGAGGGCGGGGGGAGAGGTGATGCACCATGGCAGCGCGAAGTATAACAGCCCGACCCCTAAAGGGGATTTAGGGGTTACAAAATGCTGTTCAACTCGTTAATGAGGTTTTGATTGGCTCCCGTGATATTTTTCAACTCGTTGCGCAGGGTGTATTTCTGTATCCAAGCCTTCAGGTACAGGTAAATCCATACGGGAAAGACAATCGCCGCCGCAATCGGCTGCCAAATCGCCGTCCGCTTGATTTTATAGTGGTGCAGCGCCGCACGCGGATATTCCGCCACGGTTTCGCGGATCATATCGATATCCGATTGCCGGGTAATCGCTCGGACGCGGTCGTAGGCCGAACATATTTCCGACAGCCGCATATCCTCATCTTTGTACCAAATCTTGGAAAACCGCATGATCTTTCCGAGGTCTTCATCCAAGTATACCTTACAACGTTGCGACAATTCGTCAAGCTCGGCAATCATGTTTTCGGGCAACAATTCGGCTTTGTCGGCCCCGTACTCAATGTCGGGACGCGATGCCCGATGCGTGACGAAAATGAAGTTCAAGCCTTTCTTGATGTAGCTGACGTAGAGTTCCTGATTGAAAATGGACGAATCGCGCGTGGCCGCATACGTCAAAAATATGCCGATGGGCAGCACGATAAACGTGGACAGCCACATGCCCTCGAATGGCGTCATGGCTCCTTCGCGCGCCGACTTTTCGCCGATCATGGAAATGACGTAGTACAGCACGAAAAATATCACCGCGATGATGATGGGCGTGCCCAGTCCTCCTTTTCGGATGATCGCTCCCAACGGCGCGCCGACAAAGAAAAAGATGATGCAGGCGAGCGACATGGTGAATTTGCGATGCCACTCTATTTCGTATTTCCAAGCTCGGCTGCTTTTGTCGTCCAATTCGTAGATAAGCCCTCCCAACTGATCTTTCTGACTGCGCGCCATGTTGACGGCTTCTTGGATGGCCTGCTGTTTGGTCGATTTCGATTCCTTGTCGAACTCCGCCCTGTAATTGTCGGGGATTCTCGAACGAAGCGTCGTGTCGATCGGCATTCCTTTCAACTCGGGGTTTTGATACGCCGGCTTCACAATCCTTCGCATCTGGTCTTCCTGATTTTTGATGATCAGCGAAAGCGAATCGAGCGTGTATTCCAATTGCTTGAGGTTCATCATCTGATAGCTCTGCTTGAAAATCTGCTCGTCCGAACGTGTAAGATCGAATCCCGGCAAGGCCATCCGAAAAACATACTCGTCGAAAAATTCATGACTGAAGGGATATGTCTTGTCTTTCTTGTTGGCCGTCTTGCGATCGATCTGATCGACATATCGATGTCCGTGATGCAGCGTTATTTCGAGAAAACGCTTGTCGGAGGTAACGGCCATGCGCCCCGAATCGGCCAAAACAACGGATTTGTTACCCAATTTTTCGGTATGATCGTATATCCGGAGATCGTATAATTCGTTGGTTTTGTAATCCTTTCTGCCGATTCGAATGCTGTATCCTTCAATCCCGTTGTAGAAAATGCCTTCGCGGATTTGCAATTCGGGTCGCTGCTGCTGAATGTCGTGTATCAGCGTACGCATTTTCAGGTTGGTGACGGGCGTCACGTTGTTGGCGAACACGAAAGCGCCGCCGGCAATAACGCACGAAAGGATGATCAGCGGCAGCACGATGCGCTGCAATGATATGCCGGCCGCTTTGAGCGCGATCAATTCATAGTTTTCGCCAAGATTACCCAGCGTAAAAATGGATGCCAGCAACACCGACAACGGAAATGCCATGATGGACAGTTGCGCCGAGGTGTAGAGCAGCAATTCGCCGATCACCGAGAGCGCAAGCCCTTTCCCGACAAGGTCGTCAATGTATTTCCACAGGAACTGCATCAGCAGGGTAAATACCACAATGATGAAGGCCATGATGAACGGCCCCATGAATTGCTTGAGCATAAACCGATGCAGAATCTTCATCTATATTTTTTTTGAGTTTAAGGTTTGAAGTTTAAAGTTTGAGGTTGGGCAAAGCCACGAAAGAGTTTCAGGTTTGAAGTTTAAAGTTTCAGGTTGGGCAAAGCCATATAGCCTAAAATTTTGAACATTAAACTTGAAACCTTGAATATGAAACATTAAACTCGGAACTTTAAACTTTAAACCTCAAACTTTAAACTATCCTACGCTTCCCTCCAAGCTGATGGCCAAGAGTTTTTGCGCTTCCACGGCAAACTCCATGGGCAATTGGTTGATCACTTCGCGCGCATAGCCGTTGACGATAAGTCCCACGGCGTCCTCGGTATCGATGCCGCGCTGATTGCAATAGAACAATTGGTCTTCGCCGATTTTCGAAGTGGTGGCTTCGTGCTCCACCACGGCCGACGTGTTGGCCACTTCCATGTACGGGAAAGTGTGCGCACCGCATTTGTCGCCCAACAATAACGAATCGCATTGCGAAAAATTGCGGGCGTTGTCGGCGTGCGGCGATACTTTCACCAATCCGCGATAACTGTTTTGGCTGTATCCGGCCGATATTCCTTTCGAAACGATGCGGCTTCGCGTGTTTTTGCCGATATGTATCATTTTTGTTCCCGTGTCGGCCTGCTGACGGTTGTTGGTGAGCGCCACCGAGAAAAATTCGCCCGAAGAGTTGTCGCCTTGCAGGATGCAACTCGGGTATTTCCACGTGATGGCCGATCCGGTTTCGACTTGCGTCCACGATATTTTCGAATGGTCGCCTTTGCAGATTCCGCGCTTGGTCACGAAGTTGAAGATACCGCCTTTTCCGTCCTTGTCGCCGGGATACCAGTTTTGCACGGTGGAATATTTCACTTCGGCATTTTTGGCGGCCACTATCTCGACCACGGCCGCATGAAGCTGATTTTCGTCGCGTTGCGGAGCCGTGCATCCTTCCAGATACGACACGTAAGCGCCTTCGTCGGCGATGAGCAGCGTGCGTTCGAACTGCCCGGTGTTGGCCGCGTTGATCCGGAAATAGGTCGACAATTCCATCGGACAGCGAACGCCTTTCGGGATGTAGCAAAACGAGCCGTCGCTGAAAACGGCCGAATTGAGCGCCGCAAAATAATTGTCGGACGGCGGCACCACCGAACCCATGTATTGTTTCACCAAATCGGGATGTTCGCGCACCGCCTCGCTGAACGAACAGAAAATGATGCCGTGCTTGGCCAATTCTTCGCGGAAAGTCGTTTTCACGGAAATGCTGTCCATCACCGCATCCACAGCCACGCCCGCCAGCAATTTCTGCTCTTCGAGCGGAATGCCGAGCTTTTCGAAAGTCCGTTTCAGTTCGGGGTCCACCTCGTCCATACTGTTCAAAGTAGGGCGTTGCTTGGGCGCCGCGTAATAAATAATGTCCCGGTAGTCGATTTCGGGAATCGCGAGATGCGCCCAACGCGGCATGGTCATCGTTTGCCACTTGCGAAAAGCGCGCAGGCGAAAATCCAATAAAAATTCCGGCTCACCCTTTTTTTGAGAGATCAGCCGTACAACATCCTCGTTCAAACCCTTGGGGATCGTTTCGGTTTCAATGTCGGTCACGAAACCGTACTCGTATTCCCCCCGGGTTACTTTATCCAATATTTCGTTTTGTCCGGAACTCATGAAGCGGTTGATTCGTCGTCGTTTTCCGTATCCGCATCCGGCTTGTCCGACGAAACGATCTTGAAAGTCAGCTCCTCTTTTTTCTTGCTGAAACCGATACAAATCGTTTCGCCGCCTTTCGGCGTTTGCTTGATCATGACTTCGGCCATCGGGTTTTCGAGATATTTTTGTATGGCTCGTTTCAACGGACGCGCCCCGAAATTGGGATCGAATCCTTTTTCGCAAAGGAAATCCTTCGCCGCAGCGGCGATCTTGATATCGTAACCCATCGCATGAATGCGATCGAACAAGCCTTTCAACTCTATGTCGATGATCTTGTTGATGTCTTCTTTCGTCAAAGCGTTGAACATGACCACATCGTCGATACGGTTGAGAAATTCGGGCGCAAACGCTTTTTTCAATGCATTTTCGAGCACGCTCTTGGTGTAATCGCTGCTTTGCGCGACGCGGGCTTCCGTTTGGAAACCGACGCCTTGCCCGAAATCTTTCAATTGGCGGGTACCGATGTTGGACGTCATGATGACGATGGTGTTGCGGAAATCGACCCTGCGGCCCAAGCTGTCGGTCAGTTGGCCTTCGTCGAGCAATTGAAGCAACAGATGAAAAACATCCGGATGCGCCTTTTCAATTTCGTCGAGCAGCACCACCGAATAAGGCTTGCGACGTACCTTTTCGGTCAACTGCCCGCCTTCTTCGTAGCCGACATAGCCCGGAGGCGCACCTACCAACCGCGAAACGGTGAATTTCTCCATATATTCGCTCATGTCGATGCGAATCAGATTATCGTAACTGTCGAACAGATACTTGGCCAGCACTTTCGCCAACTGCGTTTTCCCGACGCCCGTGGGTCCCAGGAAAATGAAACTGCCGATGGGCTTGTTCGGGTCCTTCAATCCGGCGCGGTTGCGTTGGATCGCTTTCACCACTTTGTCCACGGCTTCGTTCTGCCCGACGACGCTTTCGCGTAATTCCTCGCCCATCCGCAGCAAGCGCGTTCCTTCGGCCTGCGCGATGCGTTGCACGGGAACTCCGGTCATCATGGCTACCACTTCGGCCACCTTCTCGGAATCCACCACGATGCGGTTTTTCGACAATTCCTGTTCCCAATTGGCTTTTTCGACCTCCAATTTTTCGATCAGAATCTTTTCGGTGTCCCGGAAACTTGCCGCACGCTCGAAATTTTGATTCTTGACGGCCGCAATCTTTTCGCGCTTCGTTTCCTCGATGGTTTCTTCCAATTCGATCACCTTGGCGGGAACCGAAATATTCGAAATATGCGCGCGCGAGCCGGCCTCGTCCAAAGCGTCGATAGCTTTGTCGGGCAAGCGGCGGTCGCTGATGTAGCGGTTGGTCAACCGCACGCACGCTTCGATGGCATCGGGCGTATACGTTACGTTGTGATGATCTTCGTAACGATCCTTGATATTATTGAGAATTTCGATGGTTTCCTCTTCGGAAGTCGGTTCCACCATCACTTTTTGGAAACGGCGTTCCAAAGCGCCGTCCTTTTCGATGTATTGGCGATATTCGTCTAACGTGGTGGCTCCGATGCATTGGATTTCGCCGCGCGCCAACGCCGGTTTCAGCATGTTGGCCGCATCCAGCGAACCGCTTGCACCGCCCGCACCGACGATGGTATGTATTTCGTCGATAAATAAAATCACATTGGTGGTATGCTGCAACTCGTTGAGAATCGCTTTCATCCGTTCTTCGAACTGCCCGCGGTATTTCGTTCCGGCCACGATCGAAGCAAGGTCGAGCGTCAGCACCCGTTTGCCGAACAGCACGCGCGACACTTTCCGGTGCACGATACGCAAGGCCAATCCTTCGACGATCGCCGATTTGCCGACACCCGGCTCGCCGATCAGTATCGGATTGTTTTTCTTGCGACGACTTAGTATCTGCACCAAGCGCTCGATCTCTCTTTCGCGCCCCACGATCGGGTCTAAACGTCCGTCCTCGGCAGCTTTGGTCAAGTCGGCGCCGAAATTGTCCAACACGGGCGTTTCCGATGTCGATTTGGTGGATTGCGGCGTTTTTCCGCTCTGCCCTTGCGGGTTTTCCCCGCCGCCTCCGCCGAACGGAAAGCGCTGATCGTCATCGTCATTCGAACCGGTGGTGTAATCGTCTTTAAACTCGCCTTCGGGCGCTTCATTCTCCAATTTCTTGCGAACCGCAAAATAATCGATATTCATTTCATTCAACATTTGTGTTACAAAAGCGTTTTCGTCTTTAAGGATCGCCAAAAGCAAATGTTCGGTTTTGATTTCGGCGCTTTTAAATGATTTGGCTTCAAGATAAACCAATTTTAAAACACGTTCCGTAACTTTTGCCAAAGGAAAATCTTCCTTTTCGGGAATGGCCCGATAAGTCTCCGGTTTAATGTGGTCTTCAATGGTTTTGCGAATAAGATACAAATCGGCACCCAACGATTGCAGAATGTCGACGGCTTCGCTTTCGCCGTCGCGTAAAATTCCCAGCAGAAGATGTTCCAAACCGATAACGGGCGTTCCCAATCGTATTGCTTCTTCCCTGCTGTAATTCAGCACTCCTTTTATATGTTGAGAAAATTTTGAATCCATGACGTAAAGTATTTTACCGGCACAAAGATAAAAATATTTTATTTGTATTTTTTTATCATGACCGCAGCGGGGGTATTTCGAATTGTCGGAAAGCCTTCGGTATCCTGTTCGGGTTTTGAAAACCCGATAGGATTCCGGGATAGTAACTGTCAGATTTTCAAAACCCGATAGTTACCGGAAAGTAAAACCTGCCGGGTTTTGAAAACCTGACAGGCCAAACGCCGATTGAAATGCGCCCTCACGATAAGTGTATTTCGCGGTGTAAACAAAGCAATCGCAGAAAATGTTGCATCATCAATCGAAAAAGAAGCGGGAGGCTTTGGTGAACGCCTTGCTTCGCATCAAGTTCACCGAGCAGATCGAGGAAGAAGGCCTGAAATTGCTTGCCGGCATCGTGCGCGCCATCCGCCCGAACGTTACTTTGCGGATACAAACAGCCGAAGAACAAATTGCATTTCTGATCAAATGCCTGCAAAGCGATGAAGAAACGTTGCTGAAAATAAAACAAATATTGGCTTCGTTGTTTATTCGGTCGGATATTTCGGAAGTGATGACCGAGAGCGGCTTGATTACGGAATCGGGATTTTTTTCGGAGTTGAATCGGCGATTGATCGATAAAATACTGCCTCCGCTGAAAAATGAAGGGAGTTTTCTCTATGCCATCGATTCCATTTTTTACAAATCGTCCGACTACAAATGGGTCAGCGGCGCGGACGATTCGGTTTGGATCGAGTTGTTCGAACTGTTGGGCATCGAATTCAACGTTTCCGACGAATCGCTTCGCAAACAAATTCTCAATTCCACCAATGTCTTGTCCTATCGGGTTGCCGGTTTGGGTATGGAAAAATCCATCGTCGAACGCGCCGGAAAGGGATCGAGCGGCGTCGGTCTGCCTTTTGTGGAACAGAACCGCGTATTGAACGATTTCAGGCTCGACCTGGAAAACAATAACCGCGAACGGATGCTTCAATTCGGAGCGGAATATACGGCGAAATTAGATCAATGCGACGAGGTGTTGAACCTGCTCAAGCGAAAGCGCGTGCTGTTCGGGATCAGTATCCGGCAAACGTATTCCATGCTGCAATTGGAGCAGTTGCTGGAACGCATTCGCCTGCTTATCGATTTCGCCGATCATAACAACCGAATCGATATCGACGGCTTTGTGCGTCTGTTCAAAAAGGTGGTCGAAAACGAGAATACGAAAGACAGTATTCGCAAGTGTATCGGGAAAAACATCGAGTTGCTGGCCTATCAGGTGGCCGAACACGAGCGGAATACGGGCGAACATTACATTACCGTCACCCGGTCGGAATACAGAGACATGCTTCAATCGGCCGGCAAGGGCGGCGTGATCGTCGGATTTTTCGCCATCTTCAAGCTGCTGCTCCATCATTTGAATATGGCTCCTTTTTGGCAGGCATTCGGCTACAGCATCAATTACGCTGCCGGCTTCATTCTCATACAGGTTACGGGGGCCACGCTGGCAACCAAACAGCCGGCCATGACGGCTTCGACCATTGCCGGCTCGCTGGACGGGAAAAAGTTCGGAGGCCCCAATCTTCCGCAATTGGCCATTACCGTGGCGCGGGTGTGGCGCAGTCAAACGGCCGCTTTCGCGGGAAATCTGTTGGTGACTTTCCCCGTGGCGCTTGTTATCGCGATTCTCTGGAGTTTGGTTTTTCCGCACCCGTTGGCCGAAGGGCAACACGCGCAGCAATTGCTCGACGACACCAATCCGTTGAAATGCGCTTCTTATCTGTATGCAGCCATAGCGGGCATTTTCCTGTTTTTGTCGGGTTTGATTTCGGGCTGGGTGGACAATCATGTCCGCTACGGCAAAATACCGCAACGTATCAAAGCGCATCCGCTCCTCCGCCTGACGTTCTCAAACGCCAAACTGGATCGCATCGCAGGGTTTGTCGACAAAAATTTGGGATTGATCATCGGCAATCTGATGTTCGGTATTTTCATGGGAATGGCGCCTTTTATCGGCTACATTTTCGGTTTGCCGATCGATGTGCGGCACATCACTTTCTCGACGGCCAATTTTGCCGTCGGTCTTTGGGGATTGAACTTTCACTTGCCTTTGTCGGAGTGGTTTTGGGTGTTGTTCGGCATCTGCATGATCGGATTCATCAATTTTGCCGTCAGTTTTTCTTTGGCATTCTACGTAGCGGTAAAGTCGCGCGGAATATACGTTCGCCAATACGGCAAGATATTCCGTTACCTGAAAAAAATGCTGAAAAAATATCCCGCCGATTTCATTCGCGCCCCAAAAGTCGAAAGAACGCCCGAAGACCTGATGTAGAT
>JAVBRP010000365.1:0-4230 GCA_031547815.1 Bacteroidales bacterium
CGTTCGCCGAGAAGGTTTTCCGCCTCCGTTCTTCAAACATCACTTTTTCAGTTCTTCCAACTCCAGCGTCAGTTGCTCCCAAAGTTTCATTTCTTCTTCGAGGTCTTGTTGTAGCTTTTGATACCGCGTTGTCATGCCTTCAAGGTCTTCGGCATCCAAATGTTCGGGGACGGCCAGCAGGTGCTCGGTCGTTTCCATTTCGCGTTCGATGCGCGCAATGCGGTCTTCGGCATCGGCCACCAGCGAAGCGGCTTTCCGTATCTGCTTGTCCCGATCTTTCTTTTCGAGATAATCCGCTTTCGAATCCTTCGCCTCGCGTTGATCGCTTGCGGGCGGTTGTTTGACCGTTTCCGCCGTCGGTTTTGCCTTCCGGTTCAACTCCTGCAACGAATCGATGTTTTTCTTTTGCAGGAATTCGTAAATGCCGCCGAGATGTTCCTTGATCTTTTTGTCGCGGAACTCGTACACCTTATCGACCAATCCGTCCATAAAATCGCGGTCGTGCGACACGATGATCAGCGTGCCGTCGTATTTCAGCAACGCCTGCTTGAGCACGTCTTTCGAGCGAATATCCAGATGGTTGGTCGGCTCGTCGAGAAGCAACAGATTATACGGTTCGAGCAACAGCTTCACCATAGCCAAGCGCGAACGTTCGCCGCCCGAGAGCACTTTCACCTTTTTGTCGATGTCGTCGCCGCGGAACAGGAACGCGCCGAGCAAATCGCGCATCTTGGTGCGCACGTCTCCCACGGCCGCTTGGTCGATCGTTTGGAAAACCGTCAGATTCTCGTCCATGATCTCGTCCTGATTCTGCGCGAAGTAACCGATATGCACGTTATGGCCGATCTTGACCGTGCCCGCTTCGTGCGCCACTTCGCCCATGATCACTTTCGAAAGCGTCGACTTGCCTTCGCCGTTTTTTCCCGCAAAGGCAACCTTTTCGCCGCGATGTATCTTAAAATCGATGCCGTCGAGAATCACTTTCGGGCCGTATTGCTTCACGAGCGACTCCACTTCCACCACCACCGTTCCCGAACGGGGCGCCGGCGGAAATTTTACGTGGATGGACGACAGGTCTTCTTCATCGATCTCGATGCGTTCCACTTTGTCCAATTGCTTGATGCGCGACTGCACCTGCACGGCTTTGGTGGCCTTGTAGCGAAAGCGTTCGATAAAATCTTCGGTGTCGCGGATCATCTTTTGCTGATTGCGAAAAGCGGCCAATTGCTGATCGCGGAATTCCTTGCGCAAATCGAGATACTGCGTGTAAGGAGCCTTGTAGTCGTATATTTTCCCCAACGAAATTTCGACCGTGCGCAGCGTCACGTTATCCAAAAAAGCGCGGTCGTGCGAAACCAATACCACTGAGCCGGGAAAATCTTTCAGGAAATTTTCGAGCCATTGAATCGATTCGATATCCAAATGGTTGGTCGGTTCGTCGAGCAACAACACGTTCGGCCGGCGAAGCAGCACTTTGGCTAATTCGATGCGCATGCGCCATCCGCCGCTCAGTTCGGAGGTCTGCCTGTCGAAATCGGACGGCGCGAAACCCAATCCGACCAAAGTCTTTTCCACATCGGCGTCCATATTGCTGCCGCCGAGCATATCGTAACGCTCATGCAGTTCGGTCACCCGATGAAGCAGATCCGAATAAGCATCCGATTCGTAGTCGGTGCGCTCGGCAATTTCGGCATTGAGGCGCTCCATCTCGCGCAACAAGTCCAACACGCGATCGAAAGCCTTGCGCGTTTCCTCGATCACCGTCCGTCCGCTTTGATGGATCATCTGTTGCGGAAGATAACCCACGTCGATGTCGCGCGGAATGGTGACGGTGCCGGAAGTCGCTTCCTGCATCCCGGCAAATATTTTCAACAGAGTGGATTTTCCCGCTCCGTTCTTGCCTACCAAGCCGATTCGGTCGCGCGGATTGACCAGAAAAGTTATGTTGTTGAACAGATCGGTGCCGCCGAACGACACGGTTAATTGGTTTACTGAAATCATTATTCAATTCGATATCGGCTCAAAAGGCCGAATGATGTGATGTCTTTTTGTTTTTCGAAAAACAATCGCAAAAGTACAAAATAAAGCCGATTTTACGGAATTGACCTCGGCGAGCGCTGAAAGCGCAGCTCTATGTTATTTCTGCCGGCTCAACCTGCCGAAATAAAAACGGCCGAGTTGTGATCTCGGCCGAACAAAATATCATCGGTTTCATTTCCTGACAAGCAACCACACGTCGTCGTGCTTATCGGAACCGGCGCGGATTTTGGCTATTTGACTTCTTGCGGCGCTTTCGTCGTTGTAGGCGCCCACCGAGATGCGGAACAATCCGTTTTCGTTTTCGAGGATCACGGGCGTAAAACCTTCTCCGGTCAGTTCGGTTTTGGCCTGCCGCGCGTTATCCACCACTTTGAACGACCCGATGATCACGTAATAGCGATAAACGGGCGTATTGCCGGGTTGGTCGACGTGTTTCACCTTTTCTTCGCGAACGGTGACCTCCGTTTTCGAATTTATTTCTTCCGTCAAGTAGGGCGATGTACTTTTTGATGTTGTCTTCTTTGTGCTTTTGCACGAACCGACCATTACTGCAAGGATGATAAAAAAGAAAAGTGTTACGTTTTTCATGATGTTTATTGGCTGTTTTTGATTATTATTGTTTGACTGTTGATTGCTATTGACGCATTTGCGCTTCTTTGTTCCAAACGATTGTCCGATTGATCCCCATCCATTCGGGGCCGACAAAACCCTTTATTTTCAGCACGTTTTTCGATTCGAACCAAGCCGCGCAATTGAAGGAATCGCCGTTGGCCGGATCATAAATGACGCCTTCCCAACGCTTTTTATCCTTGTTGTAGGTAAGCCCGTCGAAAATGCTGATCCCGATGATCGGCCGGTCGCGTTTGCTTTTGTCTTTATTGAAAATATCGACTTTCGGGCTGCCATCGGGTTGGTAAGGCTCTTTCAGCCAAACGACTTTCCCTTTGTATTTGTCGCCGCTTTTGTAAACCTCCACTTGCGAATATTCCTTTTCTTTGGGTTCGAAATAGTAATAATAGCCCGCAATGTCATCGGGGTTACTTTGTGCGGCAAGGCTTCCGAAAGAAACGAATGAAAAACATGCGAAAACGGTCGCGGATATTACGTTTCGAATCACCGTATTCCGATTAATCATTCGACGATTTGCTTCCGACAAAAAAATCTTCCTTTTCGGAAAAAAGAATATTAAAACTTGTCAAACTGCCGTAAATACGGGTAATGTATTGTTGCAGATTGACTTTGTCTTCGTCGCTCAAACCGGTATGGCTGTTGATGTTTTGCTCCAACACGCGCAAACGGTCGCGCACCATAACGATTTTATGGAAAAATGTTTCGATCGGAATTTCTTTGGGTTTGAGTTCGGCGTTGCCGGGTTGCAGTATCATGTTTCCGCCTTTCCATTTATCGCCCAAATCGACCTTGTATTCCAAGGCATTGTATCGATCGAGAATGTATTTCAACGCTTTTTCGAACTCTTTGACATTGAGTTTGGGTTCCTTCTTTTCGGCGGCATCGTTTTCTTCAACAATATCGGCTTGAAAGCTCGATTTGACGAATTCGATCTCTCCTCCCCTCACGAAGATCACTTTATAGGTCAATTGCGTGTTTTTGCTGACAATGCCTTCCCCGTATTTGGGATGATCGATCCGCGTACCGACGTTCAAATCTTGTTCCATAAAAATTTCGATAAATGAATGAGCGGACAAAAATATATTATTTCCGTTGAACGGCAAGTTTTTCGTACAGCATATTCACCAACGGATAAGTGACGGCAACCGACGCAAACCCGCCGATGACGTCCACCGGGTAATGCGCTTTGATGTAGACGGTGGACAGCACCAATATGATAAACAACGGCAGCGCGAATTTCAGCAAATGGCGGCAATGCCGATAGATGAAAATCACCACGGTAAAGGTGATCCCCACATGCGAACTCGGAAAAGCGCCGGTGGGTTTCTCGCCCGTGTCCTGCAAAAAACGCATGATATCGCAAAAAACGTAACCGTCGGGTACGTGATCCAGCGGCGGCGCAAAATAGAATTGCGGCCCCACCACGGGCAATACGGCAAAAACGAAATAGTAGAGGTAGAACGAGCACGCGAACATGAATACGGCGCGGCTTGCCAGTTCCTTATCCTTGATGAAGCACCACAGTGCGGTTCCGAAAAAGATGAAATAGTAGGAAAAATA
>JAVBRP010000197.1:0-5976 GCA_031547815.1 Bacteroidales bacterium
AGTTCCGCGCGCGGCGCTCACCGCCAACCGCATCGCCGAAGCTGCCGAGTTCTTCTCGTTCGGAACCAACGACCTCACGCAAATGACTTTCGGCTATTCGCGTGACGACATCGGCAAATTCCTGCCCGTTTATCTCGAAAAAGGCATCCTGAAACACGACCCGTTCCAAATACTCGACCAAAAAGGCGTGGGACAATTGATCAGCATGGCTACGGTCAACGGTCGTTCGGTACGTCCCGATTTGAAAGTGGGTATTTGCGGCGAGCATGGCGGCGAACCGAGTTCGGTGGAATTCTGCCACCATATCGGCCTCAATTACGTGAGCTGTTCGCCTTTCCGCGTGCCCATTGCGCGCTTGGCGGCGGCACATGCGGCCATTAAAGGCAATAAATAAAATGACTTGAACCTATCGGGTTTCAAAAACCCGATAGGTTTTTTTCTTTTCAGAAAAAATGCTTTTTGATCCATAAATATGATAAAAGAATCAAAGGATATCGATTTCATTATCGCACCTGCGCCATATACAAAAGAAGACGAAGAGATGGTCAGCGCCTTTTTTCGAAAACATAAAGCCTCGAAATCAAAAAGCAATATAAAACCGGCTAATGTAAAAACGAAACGCAAAGTAGTTGTGTAATGTGATGATCTTCGAATTGAATTACACAACAATCCGTTTCGTCAGTTCGACTGAAAGCCCCAAAGCGGATGCAATACGATAAAACATTGCGATACCGGGTTCAACAATTCCTTTTTCAATTTTCGATATATACGATTTGTCCACGCCGACGCGCGCTGCAAGCTCTTTTTGCGTTATTTTCTCGCTTTTTCTGGCGTCGTGCAAAATTTGCCCCATATACCACGCGTATGCCTCTCTGCGGAATTCGTCCCGCTCCGGAGAGCCAACCTTTCCGTATTTTGCGTCCATTATATCATCGACGCTTGTCAACAGGCTGTTGTTTGCTTTCATCATATTCATTTTTTAACCTGATTGCTTTTACTATTTCATTTTCAGGCGTCTTCTGTGCTTTCTTTTGAAGCCCGTTAAATAATATTACAATGTGTCCTTCATCAAAACAAAAGAAAACACGGTATATAATTACCCTCGTATTCTGCCCTCAATTCATATACTCCGGCTCGGATATGTTTTACAAATTTCTCCGAAATGCGCCGTTGTGTCTTTAACATATCAAGAGAATAATACACTTTACGCTCCGCGCCTTCGTCAAGCGTGGACATAAAATCAAGAAAATAATTCTTGTATGTTATTATCTTACGTTCAAACACGGTGCAAAGATACAATAAAGTTGCAATATGTTGCAACTTATTTTGGAGAAAAGTTGCCATTCAAAAACAAATAGTATGCCGACGACTGCTGTATTGATGAACTTTTCAAAAAATTGCAAGCAACAAATCAAAAAAACGCCGGCGATGTTTTAAAAATGACCCGGACAGTTATTTTTCCGGTATCTTTGCCCGATAATAAAGATAGATCAAGTTTTGAGCCTTCCGGAATGAAACACGATCATTTGTTGTTCGCATGTTTGAATGTATATACCGCATCCTATAATTATGATACAAAGAATCTTCATATTGATCATAGCGCTCAACGCTCAATTTTTTGCTTTTAATTGCGTTGCGTCCGACAGCACCAAGCATGTCAAAACCGGATTGACCTTCGGCGCGTTGCCGGCCATTGCTTTCGATACCGACATCGGGTTCAAGTACGGAATATTGACCAATTTTTACCTTTTCGGCGACGGCTCCACGTATCCGAAATATCTGCATTCGTTCTATCTGGAATGGAACCAAACCACCAAAGGAAGCGGATTGTGGCAATTTATCTACGATTCGGAATACTTAATCCCGAACATCCGGCTGACCGCAGAAGCAAGCTATTTTACCGAACAGGCGCTCGACTTTTACGGATTCAACGGTTACAAAGCTTGGTATAATCACGATTTCGAGGATCAAGCCAGCCCCGATTACATTTCGCGAATGTTCTACCGCCACGACCGTCGGATGCTGCGTCTGCGCGCGGACTTTCAGGGAAGCATCATCGGGAAGAAACTGCGATGGATGGCGGGCTTCGAATACAACGGGTTCAAGGTTGCCACGGTGAATATCGAAAAACTCAACAAGGGCAAGGACGAGGACGATAAATTGCCCGAAAATACGCCGCTGCTGTATGACAAATTTGTGGAATGGGGCGCCATCAAGCCGGAGGAGAAAGACGGCGGCGATCATTATCTGTTCAAGTTCGGGGCGGTGTACGACACGCGCGACAACGAGCCGAACCCGATGCGCGGCATTTGGAGCGAAGTTATGTTGCTCACCGCGCCTTCATTTTTGGGCAATAAACCGGGTTATACGAAATTGGCGATCACGCACCGGCAATATTTTACGCTGGTGGACGAAGTGCTCAACCTTGCCGTACGGCTGAGCTATCAACCGAAAATCGGCGGAACGATGCCGTTTTACGCGCTTCCGTACATATACAACACGAACATCACCCGCGATGGATTGGGCGGCGCAAAGACATTGCGCGGAATTTTGCGCAATCGCGTAACAGGCGACGACATTTTTTACGGAAATGTAGAACTGCGCTGGAAATTCTTCCGTACCATCTTGTGGCGACAGCATATTTATCTGGCTTTATCCGCATTCTCGGATTTCGGCCGCGTCACCCGCGATTACGATTTTTCCTACGACGCAAATAATACCGAAGCACGCGAATGGTTTGCGCAAGGCGATGCGGAAAAGATGCATTTCAGTTACGGCGCAGGCATTTCGGGCGCGCTGAATCACAACTTTGTGGCGCACGTCAATTACGGTTTGGCGGCCGATCGTCGCGACGGTCGATCGGGCTTGTATATCGGGTTGAATTATTTGTTTTGAACCCTTCATGATATTCAAAAACCGATCAAAATTTTTTTTATTCAAAAAAATCTTTTTACTTTGCTTTTTTTAAAATTGCTGTTCTACCGATCGGTTTTATATGTAGCTGCTTGATCCCTTGGTCGTTATTCTATCAAGGAGGGGCGCTATTCGATTCGGTTGACGGCCATTATTATTACAGGTAATTGATGATTGCAGGCTTTATACAAACTCGCATATAAACATATTCTGATGTCTTAGGAAAGAATTCCGGGACACCGGAGTTCTTTTTTTTATTTCATATATTTCACAAAAAACGAAGATTATGGCTAAAGTTTCGTATGTCACTGAAGAAGGACTTGCCAAGTTGAAAAAAGAATTGGAACAATTGATCAATGTCGAACGTCCCGCCATTTCCAAACAAATAGCGGAAGCGCGCGACAAAGGCGATCTGTCGGAAAACGCGGAATACGACGCCGCTAAAGATGCTCAAGGCATGCTTGAGGCGCGTATTCACAAATTGGAGGAAACCATTCGCCACAGCCGCGTGTTGGACGAGTCGCGCGTCGATACTTCCAGCATTCAGATTTTGAATAAAGTAAAGCTCAAAAATCTGAAAAACAACATGATTGTCGAGTATACGCTTGTTTCGGAATCGGAAGCGAATCTGAAAGAAGGGAAGATCGCCATCACCACCCCGATCGGAAAAGGCTTGGTGGGCAAAAAGAAAGGCGATGTTGCCGAAATACAGGTTCCTGCCGGAAAAATGAAATTCGAAGTCCTCGAAATATCACGGTAACAATTTGATTTTTGATCGATAACTTTTGATTACCATAAAATCAATACTTTAATATTAGCCATGGCAAGTATTTTTTCGAAGATCGTACGCGGAGAGATTCCGAGTTACAAAGTGGCCGAAACCGACAAGTATTATGCCTTTTTGGATATTAATCCGTTGGTGGCGGGGCATGTGCTGGTGATCCCGAAAGAAGAGACCGATTATCTTTTCGATTTGAGCGACGCCGATTTGGGTGGTATCATGGTGTTTGCCAAACACGTGGCAAAGGCGATCGAAAAAGCGATTCCGTGCAAGCGTATCGGCGCGGCGGTCATCGGGCTTGACGTTCCCCATGCGCACATCCATTTGGTTCCGCTGCAAGGCGCTCACGATATCGATTTCAGTCGTACCAAATTGAAGTTCTCGCCGGAAGAATTTCAAGCCGTTGCCGACAAAATAGCGGGATTCATGTAAAAACGAATCCGCAGGAAAATATGAAAGCCGATGCATATCACAAATGTACATCGGCTTTTTTGTGTCGTTACATGATACGGCTTACGCGAAAGCCGGGCTTCTAAAAATATACCCAATGTCCTTTCACGCCGCCTCTCGAATCGATTTCAAGGGTCGGGAAAGGAACTTTGATGAAACCGATGACTTCGAACGCGGTTTTCAGGAATTTACTCTTTACGGGAATCTTGGACAGATCGACATCCAACGAAAGAAAGAACCGCCGGTAACGCTCGAATTCGGGTATCGGGTTTCCCGACTTGTCGAAAGCATGATTGGCGAAACCGCCCGTCATTCCCGTTGCGCCGTAGCCTGCGGCGATATTGAGCCATCGGGGAAGTAAACCGGCTTGCGGGAAAAAGGAACGCATGTTTGCGGACAGCCAAACGGTGATGCCGTTATAGTCCTTGACGGCTTGCGACAAGTAGTTTTCGCCGAGCAAATCGGGACGATACGAAGGGTAATCGGTGGGCCGGAACGAATATTTCAACATCAAGCGTTGTTCTTTCCACGCCAATTGTTGCCCGACGAACAAACCCGCTCCGGCAACGTTCGCCAGCATATCGAATGACGAAAATCCCCACTCGGCCGAAAATCCGTCGAATACTTCGACCGTAGTCAGGAAAAACAGCCCGATCGTCCCGCCGAGCCAAACGGATTTCTTTTCGTCGGCGCCTGCCAACCGTAACGCATCGTATCCGAGCCGGCCGACGTAATAGCTTGCGGCGGCGTGGCATACCTTATCTGTTTGCTGCCATTCCGCGCCGTCGTTGAAAAAATGAAATGCAGACGCGGGGTAATCCTTGTACCAAAGCGTGTACAGCCCGGTCATGGCGCCGGCATACAAAACGGCTTCGCCTCCGAGCACCCACGGAATATATTTTTTTGAGGAAAGCGAAACGGTATCCGCATCTTGCGCCCGAAGATACGGGGCGTTCAAGATACCGATCAATAAAGCAATGATCGTATGTGTTCCGCTATTTTTCAACCACTTGTATTTCGAACAGCTTCGGCCAGTTTTTTCCGGTAACGTATATTTTCTTCGCTATTTTGTCGTAAGCAATGCCGTTCAGCACTTCGATGTTCGGGTGCCGGTCGCCGGGTTTCAGCAAATCCTTCATGTTGATGCGTCCGAGCACGATACCCGTTGCGGGGTCGATGCGCACGATGTCCTCCGTTTGGTAAACGTTGGCCCACACTTCGCCGTCGATATACTCCAACTCGTTCAATTGCCGGACGCGGCCTTTGTTGTCGCACACCTCCTGCCGCCGAACTTCCGTGAGATATTCCTTGTCGAGAAAATAAAGCGTCGCAGAGCCGTCGGACATGATCAAATGCGTGCCGTCGTATGTCAACCCCCAGCCTTCGCGCATGGGGTAATTGATGCGGGTCAGCAACTTGAAATCGTCTTTTCTGTAGATGAACGCCACTTGATCCTGCCAAGTAACCTGCACCAGCTTGTCGCCTGTGGAGGCCAAACCTTCGCCGAACATATCCGCAGGGATATTGATCACCCGCACCGGTTCGCCCGTGGCGAGATTCACCTTACGCAACGACGATTCGCCTTTCAAGCCCGTGCTTTCGTACAGAAACCCGTCTTCGAAAAGCAAACCCTGCGTATATGCTTTTATGTCGTGCGGATAGGTTTGCAGCACTCGATATGTATACTGTTTCGGGGCTTTATCGGGTAGCAGCGTCACGCTTACCGAAACGATATACCTTTGACTCCGATCATAATGAACCACCGCTTCGATGCGATGCGAACCGACCGCCTGCCCCGAAGTGTTCCACGTAAGTTCTTCGTCTGCGGTCGC
>JAVBRP010000240.1:0-9886 GCA_031547815.1 Bacteroidales bacterium
GATCTCGGTTTGGTAGCCGTCGAAAACGGAACGCCGTGCATCGCCAATCCCATCTATCGCGAAGTGTTGGCCCGCTACCTCACCTACAGCATGCAGTTGGCCATCCCGGCGCCCGATTGGCATTGGAAAAACGCCGACGGCACCTTGGATATGGATAATCTGCTGTTCGAATTTCAGGCTTTTTGGCAAACCAACTCCGAAGCATGGGAGCAAACGGCCGAATATACGGAAGCCTTTCCGCACCTGTTGTTGATGGCTTTCCTGCAAAGGGTGATCAACGGCGGCGGCCGCATCGAGCGCGAATATGCCGCGGGCCGCGGACGGATGGACTTGGCGGTGGAATACAACGGCGCTTGGGACATTATCGAGATCAAGCTGCTGCGCGCCGGCAAAACTTTCGAAACGGTGACGGAAGAAGGCATTCGGCAAACCTTGCGTTACCGCGACAACTTTTCGCCGGTGCCCGTGCCGAAAAACAATGCACGCCCCGACTGTTATCTGATAGTTTTCGATCGCCGCCCCGACGCCAAAGAACGGCCGTGGAGCGAACGCCTGAAACGGATAAAAACGGACGAGGTAACGGTGTTCGGATGCTGACCGGTTAACGTGCGGCCCCTTTCTGCAACATTGCTAAGCAGTTCGATCTCCGTAGAAGTCGTATTCCCCGGTATCGTATTCGGTCGCTTTCAACAGCGCGTGCTTGGCGGATAATACAGGCTTAACCGATAAACAATCGGCCATACGTTCCAACGTTGCTTCCCGATCAATGCCGTTGAACGACAGGTAACGGATGCCGTAACGGGCATACAGCCGTTTGATGCATTGATCGAACACGTCGGACGGATGCAACGCATCGATATGGAAAATATGATCGTAGTTGCCCGATGCATATTCTGCCACCACCCGTTCCAAACCGGTAATCATGCTTTGCTCGTAAATCGGTTCATGGTGCGGAAACCGGCATTTGATCCATACCAATTCGTGCAACACGCTTCCCTCCGATATAAACCTATCGGCATATCGTTGTTCCGTGATCATCCGATCGGTAAACGCTCCGAGACAGTATACGAAGGAGTCGGGCCACTGGCATTTTTCGATTTCGGGATCGAGCCGATATTTCGATGCCGACAACGAATACGGAGGACGGACGGCAACATCGAACCCGATCATGGCTGCCAGGGCATTTGTCATGACGGATGTTCCGCTTTGCAGAGAACCGGTAATGGCAATTCGTTTCATTTTTTCCGAGATATGATATTTCGACCACAAAGGTAAGCCCGCAACGAAAAAGTTGATAATCGATTTTCCGTAAGGGATCCGATGTTTTTACGATTTTTCCGTAAAAACGGGAAATATTTGCGCCGGAGTTGCAGAAATCCGTAAAAAAACCCGGAGTGAAGGATTATTTTACGGATTTTTGCAAATCTTCATCCGTGTATTACGGATTTTTGCAAAAAATAATCCGAACATTCTGTACTTCTCACAGTATTATTTTACCTGCGGCGAGCTTGCAAGTTCGGTTGTACGAGGCTAAAAAACCTGCCCGATTTCCAAACAAAAAGTTCCCGAATTGCTTTAGTAATGACAATCGTAAAAGAGCAAGTCATTATCGGAAAGCGTCCATGCAAAAAGAAACATTTGTCTGCTTGATCCTGTCGACGATTTTCGTCTTCAACGCATTTGCGCAATCGACCGTTATTTCGGGACAGGTTGTCGATGCCGAGAGCAAAACCGGGCTGCCGTACGCTACGGTTACGCTGACGGCGAAAGAGAGCGGCGAGCAGGTTGCGGAAACGTTGAGCGACGAGGACGGCCGGTTTTCGTTTGCCGGGTTGCCGCCGGGCGAATACGCCGTCAATTGTTCGTTTGCCGGTTATGAAATATCGGCGCCGGCATTGTCGGGTAAGCCGGATCGAACCTTCGATCCGGGAAAGATCGAATTGGCGCGACAAACGGGATTGCACGGCGATGCGGGTCTATTCTTCGGCTTGGGCGCGCTCGGCAAGCGGCGGGCCGATTTGCCCGGCCCGTTGGGCAGCTACGGCCCGAATCCGAAATTCGTCCCTTCCCTGAATCTGCATTATAAAACGAGCCGAACCGCCGTCGCTCTGCAAACGGAGATGATCCGGCAAAAAGGCATTCCCGACAACGAGTTTGTCGATCTTTATCTTGGCGACGCCGCTTATATTTCGCAGGTGCCCGACAACCGCATTCGAACGCACTATGCCGTGAAGGGCAGCGTGCGCCGGGCGCTGAACGACCGTAATATGCTCGCCGTTTCGGGGATATACCGACTCGAAGATCGTACGGATACCGCACAGGCCGGATTTTTCGACAGGAGCACCATGCGTCCGGTACGTTACCGGACTTGGAAGGAACGCGAAAAACTTGTTTTGGCGGATGTATCGGTCGCTTTCAAACACAGATTTGCCGAAGCGGGACACGAATTGAATGCCGCATTCGACTGCCTGTACGGAAATAACGACAATGCTTTCGGGTTGCACGAACTTTCGTCCGTATTCATCGGCAGGCATGCGGTGCATCTCACGACAAGGGAACGCATGGCAAAGATTACGGCCGATTATGCCGAGCCTTTGCGGGATGGATATATCAAAGCGAGAATCGAAGGACGTACGCTTCGTTCGCTCTCCGATTATGATTCGGGCGGAGACGACAATTCGATCGTTTATCCCGGAATAGGCGATCGGTCGGAACGAGGCGAGGATTTGGTGTCGCTGTCGGCCGAATGGGCGCTCGATCGCCGGAAGTTTGAAACGAAAATCGCGCTGAGGGCCGAGTACGTCGATGCGTTTTACGACCTTTCGGCCGACAACGTCTATTACCCGGCGGATGACCGGTACCGGCGGCTCGACCTTTTTCCTGATGTCCGTTTGACGCGGAAAATCGGCAAACACAACCGTTTGTCGTTGTCGTATGATCGCGATGTCGATCGCCCCGTCGCGATTGCATTGCGGATTTATCCCGATTACACCAATCCCGGAATGATCAAGGCGGGAAATCCTTACCTGCGGCCGCAATATACGCAGCACGTCGCGCTGACGCACAAATATGGTTGGAAAAGCGGGTCGGCAAGTATTTCGGGTTATTACAAAACCGTTAAGGCTCCGTATTCGCGAATTTTTGTTTCGGATACGGAAAGCGGCAGCCGGAACCTGATCGACAGGGTCTTCGCGAATATCGGCAAAATCGATAATATCGGCGGAGAACTGACGGCGGAGCAACGTTTGGGGAAATACTGGAAGCTGTCGGGCTATGTTAACATTTACCGCAACTCCATCGCCGCTTACACCGGGACACTTTATTTTCCGTACGAACAGCAGTTTACCGTCGCGAAAAGCACAAGCAGAGCATGGTCCGCAAAAGTCGATAACCGGGTGAACATCGGCAAGAACGGCCGATTGCAGCTTTCGGGCGTTTATTTCGCGCCGCGCAACATCCCGTCGGGACGACGCTTCGGGTTCGGGGGCATCGATTTCGCATTCGTACAATCGTTCCTGCACGGAAAATTCGAGTTGACGGTGTCGATGAGCGATGTGCTCAACACCATGGGCATCAGGGAAGAATTGCAGAACACGGGGTTTCGGGCGATTTACGAAAATTATTACGAAACGCAAGTTGTCGGCTTAGGCGCGAAGTGCCGGTTTTGAAAACAACAGGGACTGTTCAAAGAGTCCGTTTCCGGAGTCTTTGAACAGTCTCATCATCGGGTTCGTTCTTGGTCAGTTTTCCTTGAATGATTTGTTTTTCGGCAACTCGAACAAATTCGGATCAACAGGTTCTTCGCGGAATTGCACTGCTTCGGTGGTGATTTGTTTCATCATGGTTTTCAGTGCAATACCTCTCCATATCCAAACTTTCATGTCGTATTTCGTTACTTCGAATACATCGCATTCCTTTCCGAGCAAGGTTTCCTTGCCTGCCTTCCTGACGCCGTAACGTTCGATATCCTTCGCATCCATGTTTTCGAAATCCATGCTCGAAGATGAGATGCCGGCGCGAATGCGTGTGCCCGCTGCGGTATCGTTCTTGAAACTGTACATGTAGCCGTCGCGGATAACGGAATAGCCGGTGTATATATCTTCCTTGTCGCCCATGAGGGTTACCATGTACTGCTTGGCGCCGTAATCGTCGAACCACGTTTTTTGCGTCACGCCGATGCCGCCCATTTTGTTTTCCACATAGCCCGATTTGATTTTATAGGGGCCTTTGGCTTCGGCGTCAGCCGGTGCGGCAGAGGATTGCGTACCGGCGGCGGTTTGTTGTTTGCCGGAATTGCCTCCGCAGGCACAAATCGCAACAATAACCGAAAATATAACGATTATCTTTTTCATTTTGATGATTATTTTTGTTTCAAGTGACGATAAAAATGATGTTTTTTGAATTTACAATTTCACAAACTCCACGCGGCGGTTCTTGGCCTTGCCTTCGTCGGTGCCGTTGTCGGCTATCGGGCTGCTTTGCCCTTTGCCGCCGCTTTTCAGACGATCGGCTGCAACGCCCATCGAAACAAGTTTCTCGACTACCGCTTTTGAGCGCGCTTCCGAAAGTGTCCGGTTCGAAGCTGCATTGCCCGTATTGTCGGTATGCCCTTCCACGCTGAACTTCACCGTCGGGTTTTCCGTCAGCAGTTGCAGAATGCGGTTCATTTCGCCCATCGATTCGGGCTTGATGGTCGATTTGCCCACATCGAACGTGATTCCGTAAGTAATGAACTTTCCGTCGCTCATCATGCGGTCGTAAAGCGGCACAGCGCCTTCGGCCATACGGATGTTCTTGATAAAATATGCATTCTCGCTTTCCCCGGTGCCTCTGACATCAAATTTTGTTGCTTTTTTCACATTCGGGATATTGGCTGTGCGTTCGCCGTCAACATATATCTTCAAGGCGCGCTTGTTGAACGAAACGGCAAGGCGATGGAATTCTTCCACGGCAAGGCCCGTAATTTTTTGGCTGCCTCTGCGGCGTTCGCCGTCGCCGGGGTTTTCCCATTCCCACTCTATCCCCAAATGGTCGTCGTCTCGTGCTACGATTAAGATGTTGTATGCAAACCGGTTCTCTTTATCTTCAAATTCGACTAAATACTGATCAAAGTACTTATCTCGCTTCTTTCCGAAATAAAGAAAATCGAATTCCAACGTGAATACATCGGGCAAGTATTCTTTCATGTTGTCCATCAGCGGGGTTATGTTGGTGTGTTTATGTATATTGATTACTTTCACCCCGTTGATGGAGGCGATTTCGGCATTGCCTTCCTTGAGGTCCCATTGGCCGGGGAATTCGCCTGCCTTTTCGCGGGTCACGTCATCGTCAAAAATGATCTTGTCGCCCGGCACAAAGTCCGATTTGGCATACGCCATCTCCAATGACTTAGCCGGCGGTGCGGCCACTGTGCCGCCGGCGGCGGCCTTTTGACTTTTGGCTTCGGTTCCGGCGGGTTGATCGCCGGCGGTTGCGTTGTCGGCTTCATCCGATTCCCGATCATCCGATTTTTGGTCTTCACCCTTGTCCTTATCTTTATCCTTATAAGTATTGGGGTCGGTTGCCTTGTCGATGCTTTTACTCACCGCTTCATCGGTTTTTTGTTCTGCCTTGCGAACGGCGGCGTCTTCTGCGCTTTTCTTGATGGCGCGGCCGAGCCGGTCGCCGAACTGTGCCTGCGCGGTGGTGTACGATGCCGCCAAAAGAACGGCCATTAATAAAAATTTAATCCTTTTCATGATGATGTTTTTTTGGGCCCTCCCTAACCCTTCCCCAAACCGGGGAGGGACCAGCGCTTTACACCTTTATGAAAGAAACCCGGGTTGAAATTTTGAATTGTTGAATTCTTATTTGGCTTCGGTGATACGGTATTCGCCGAGATTGACCTTATCGGTCAACGTAACGCCGCCCGCCTTAAACTCGGTGACCTCCGTGCGTATGGGGTTAGGGCCTGTCTGGATATATTTCAGCGTGAACCCGTACCGGTTGTCTATCCAAAACGTACCAAGCCCGTCGCCATAAGTGTATGTGTAGACGGTTGCATCGCGTTCGATAATTTTTTCTTTGCCGGTTTTCTTAAAACCGCTTTCATCCATCATACTTGCATGCAAAAAAAGATGTGCGGCAAGCATTTGTTCGAAACCTCGATAGGCAAACTTCGGGTCGAAGGGACGGACTTCGCCTGTTTTTTCCTTGTCGTTCAACATGTAAGCTTTTCCGGCGCTTTCATCCACAACAACCGATCGGTTGCCCCAATCTCCTTCCATGCGAAACACCCAGCCTTGTTCGCATCGTGCCTGATAAAAATAATACGGTTTCTGCCCCTGAGCATCGAAAACGAGCGAAATGCCGTAATTGACAAGCTCCGCTTCAACGTCTTTTTTGGTTTTCGGTTTCCCGTCGCCTTGTTGCGGCGTTTGTGAGCCGACATGCAGCATCATCGCTACCGCTGCGAGTAATAATATGATCTTTTTCATGACACTGTTTTTTGAAGCCTAACCCTCCCCCGAATTGGAGGAGGGAAGTGTTTTGTACGTGTGTAGGAAGAGTTTTTGTCGAAACGCAACAGAGATGCTACAATTTCGTATAATCCGACGGCACGGTAAAGCTGTTGGCGGGAATGGTTTCGGAGAAAGAGGTTGCTTCAAGCCTGAAACTGTCGTCTGTTTCCGGAGAACCTTTATAGGACTGCATCCAAAAAGTGATCCTTTTCCAACCACCCCACTCGGTGGTTATTCCTTCAGTGGTATTCCACGAATAAAGCGAACATGTTTTACCGGCAACGTTTTTGTCCGACTTTTTCGAGAATCCGGGATAGTAACTCCAAACAGAGTGCAGATCATCGCCAAGGTAAAAGTAGGCTGCCGAAGCCACCCCAAAGTCGGCAGAAAACGGGCTTTCGGAATATTTTTTTGAAGCCGGGATTAATTGGTATGATTTTTTTGCCACTGCATCGTAAATCCACACAACTTCGTCCATTTCCAACCGAAACCGCTTCCCGTAATCGTCGAAAATTACAGTCTGCGTTGCCGAGGTGGAACTGCCGCTTTCCCATGAGGTGGCTTTATATACTATTTTTCCCGTTTTAACTCCGTACAACAATTCCGAATCCAATCCGGGATCATCCTCGTCGCCGCTATCTTTACTGCATCCCGCAAAGGCAACAAACAGAATTGCCGCCGATAATAATAATTTGAATTTTGTTTTCATGAACTTATCAATTTATGTGTGAATGATTTATATGATTTTTGTATTTGTTATGATAATTTTTTGTTCCGGCTTACCTGTTCCGATTGCATTACAAACCCACCGCGACGTTGCCCGTGCGCATGACGGCTCCCAACACCGTCATCAGTATTGCGGTAACCGCGATAACACATACCAACGCGACGAGGAAATAGACGGTTACTTTGTCTTCGGGCGTTTTCATCATCGGTTGCAGGCCGGTGTAGAGAATGTACAATCCGTAAAGTCCGGCAACCAAAGCGATGATGGACAGCGAAGGAAGGATATAGAATATCCCTGCCAAACACATCGGCGTGTAGGAGTAAGCCGTCAATGCGAAGGCGTTATCGAAATTTTTCGTCGAGCCGAATGTTTCGGCCAACAAGTCGATGACAAATGCGGTGAGATAAGCGCCTCCCGCCACGGATACGAACGAAACGGCGGCTTGCTTGATGCCCCAGCTTATCCCGCCGAAATGCACTCCGAGCACGGAATATCCGATCAATCCTTGACCGATGAAATTTCCCGCAGCCGGGATCAATGCCAACAAAAGAAGATACGAAGTGAATATGCGCGCATGCGGATACCGTTCCGCTTCGATGGCCGGCCACTCTTCCTTGGGGGCGAGTAAAATGTTTTTTACGCGATTGACGACGTCCATTGCCGTTGTTTTAATGTATGGTTACCGATTCAACGAGTATAACTCCATGCCGCTTTGCAGCTTATCCTTGTCGTTGTACGTTTCGTTTTTCACCGTGCCTATGCCGGGAGCGTACCACGAAACGGTTTTCGACACCACGTCTTTTTTCATCACGGTGGTGGTAACGGTTTGGGTCACTTTATGGCACTTGAAGGTTCCTGCCGGGACTGTAACATCCTCAATAGCCAAACATTTGCCGTCGGTCATTTTCATCACCGTTTTCATTTTCATGATACCCATGTCCAGCGTCATGGTCATATCCGCATTCTTGAGCGACTGTCCGGGTTGCATGTTGCCGGGCAACTCTTGCGGCACGCCGGTGATCTCCGCCTTGAATTGCTGGTCCTTCTGCATGCCGGCGAACATTTGATTCATGTCTAAAATCACCGCGTCGTCTTTAACAATAACCTTGAAAGGGACTTCGTTGCCGACGGGTTTCATGTCCTTGTCCAAAAGCTGCGTCGCATACGAAATGGTCAGGTTGCCGGCCGAGCCTTCCACATCTTTGATGGTTTGACGCGAGTAATTTTCGATTTTCCCCTTGCCGTTCTTCAGAGCGTAAGTGGACACCGTACCCGCCTTGGTGGGAAAAAAAGTGTTTTGGGCGCTTACGCTGACCGCCACGATGGCGGCAAGTACGATCATTGATGCAATCCTTTTCATGATACTGTTTTATTTATTTGATTAATATTATTACGATTTTAATTATTTCAGCGTATAGGAATCTATCATGCTTTGAAAATCGGCGGCAACCGCATTATAATCCGATGCTAAAGCGCAACATTGTATGGTATAGGCTTTTGAGCCTATCAGGATATAGACCATTCTGAATTTGAAATCGAGTGTGACCGTTGTCGTGTAGGTGTATTCGACGGCGTCTTTACCTCCCACCTTGGTATTCGACGCAGCGCTGAACACGGCATCCTTGAACGTTGACTTTAACAGTGTTTGCGCAAAGGTTACATACTCGTTCGCCGTTTTAACGCTTGAGGGCACATTGTCAGTCGTCAGTATAATGGTTGCGCCGGTTGCACGACCATCCTTATTCATCCAAGTGGGGACAACAGCATCGTTCTTTTCCCATCCTTTCGCGGGCGTGATGGATGCCGTCAGTGTACCCGAAGTGTCCGGATTATCGTCGCCGTCGCCATCATCCTTTTTGCAACCGGTGCAACTTATGGCGACTATCATTACTGTCAAAAAGCTGAATTTGAATAATGCTTTCATCACACTTGATATTTATTTACTTATACTGAGCGCGTATTTTTGAAAAAACCTCCATGCACCGACTATTTCGTACAGTTTCCAAGACCGGGCATGGAGGCACACATCACAGGATTTATTTTAAAATTTTAAAGAAACTCCGAGGTTGAAAACGGCAACACCGTAGCCGAGTTCCGCGAAAGCGGCGAACGTATCGGTGAAATAATACCGCGCGCCAACAAACCAAGCCCAAGTGAATCCGCTGGCAGCACCGCTGGCGTATGAACCCCAAGTGCTATCATTCCATTTGAAAGAAACGATATCGTAACCTAACATCAGGCCGGTATACGTATCCAACTTGTCCAAAAATGCATAATGCAAAGCGCCGCGTGCGCCGATAATAATGTTGGAACTTTTCCACCAATCGGATTTGGCCGAAGCGAACCCGAACAACCCGCCGATACCGAGAGAACTTTTCTCATCCCAAAGATTGTCTTTCACACAATTTTCGTAATAAATCGATATTGCAGGAATTTTTTTGACGCCCGAGCCGTAGTAGCCCGCATACATGTTCCCGCCGAATCCGATACCGAGACCGACTACATTATCTCCTTTCATAAAACTTGGAGTTTGCGCCGAAACTTGCAACACGATAAAACATAAAACACAACAACCGATAATAATTTTTTTCATGGTTTTTACATTAAAAGTTTTCCTACTCATAAGGCTTTTCGGAATCCGCCATTCGTTCAATAATGA
>JAVBRP010000173.1:0-2986 GCA_031547815.1 Bacteroidales bacterium
CGCACGTATGCGCCCGTCATTCGACAGATATTGAACGAGATGCGCCCCGAAATTCACGGCATGGTGCATTGTTCGGGCGGCGCACAGACCAAAATACTGCATTTTGTCGACAATCTGCACATCATCAAAGACAACATGTTCGACATTCCGCCGCTGTTTCGCATCATTCAAGAACAGTCGGGAACGTCGTGGAGCGAAATGTACCGGGTGTTCAATATGGGCCACCGCATGGAACTTTATCTTCCCGAACGACATGCCGATCGGGTGATCCGAATTGCCGAGTCGTTCGGCATCGAAGCAAAAATCGTCGGCCGTTGCGAAAGCGCCGAAGGGAAAAAGCTCACCGTAAAAAGCGAATACGGTGTTTTTGAATATTAAGAAAATCAAAAACAATCCGTTTTTTGCACGGACGTTCGTTTGTTTCGAATATTGAATTATCTTTGCACCCGCAATCGGGGGCATAGCTCAGTTGGCTAGAGCGTTTGACTGGCAGTCAAAAGGTCAGGGGTTCGATTCCCCTTGTCTCCACTTCAAAATCAGAGCCTTGCGAATTTATCGCAGGGCTTTTTTATTTTATGCGCCGGCGGTAACGCCAAACAGCGTGTCCCCGAACGACGAGAACACGCTGTTATACACTGCATGATATCAGCTAATTATAATCTCGGAGGACTTCCGATAATTTTTTGCGCGTAAAAAATATTCTGCTTTTAACCGTGCCGATCTTAAGGCCCAATATTTCGGCTATTTCTTTGTATTTGTAGCCTTGCGTATGCATTTTGAAAGGAACCTTAAATTCGTCGTCCAAGCATTCGATGGCGTTGCCGATTTCTTTCTCTCTGAAAACGGAATCGGGTTCCACATTGAATGTATCTTTATTTTGGCTGAGGAAATACAAATCCTTCGTATTATCGAAAGTTGTGTTTTGACGCGAGCTTTTGCGATAATTGTTGATAAACGTATTCTTCATGATCGTGTAAGTCCACGCCTTCAGGTTGGTGGAATCTTCAAATTGATCACGATATGCAAGAGCTTTCAAGAAAGTGTCCTGCAACAAATCCTTCGCATCATCCCTGTCGGCAGTCAATCGCAGCGCGAAACGGTTTAATTTCTCCTCCAGACCAATCAACTGGTTGCTAAACTCCGTCGTTGTCATCATCAAATTTTTTTTAAATGAATGTTCGACTTTTATTTCGGAATAATGACGCTAAACCGTTCTTTTCTTCTAAAAAAGAGCAACTTATCCAATCGCCTCATTACTCAAAAACAAGCATCTCATAATACTTTTACAAAAGAACAAAATTTTCGTCAATAAAAAACAACCATTCGTCAAAAAAATTGTTTTCTACCTTTGTTTAATATTCAGTCGATAAACAACGAACTTTACAATTTGTTCGCATAAAGTTAAAATTTTTTTCATTTTTTTCTTGTCAGCATAGTGTAGCGTGTTAATATTCGCTGTGTGTCAGCCTATTATTAGCTTATAATTTTTTATTGATCACTGAAAAATATTTCAATTTTTTATTGTCCGAAGGATGCGACAAATTTAAAACCGGACGGGATTGCCGAACCGGGACGATCCGTAAATATTTGATCCTTTGCTGCTTTGTATAAAAACATACAAAACCGCAAAGGATCAAAGAAATTTTTTGCGCAGGTTAACGTTTCCCTTCCGGAAAATCGCATCAATACCTGTCGTATTTACCGCTCATCACATCACGCACCGCTTCCAGATAGCCGAACCCGTTGAGCATGTCGGGCAGCAGATAACTGCCTTCCACCCATTCGTTCCATGCATTGATGGTGATCAGCTTCGGTTGATCGGGATGGCTGTCCGCATATTTCTTGGCTTTTGAAAGCAACGCGGCAAAACTTTCGGGCGTATTATGATAATGCACTACGTCTTTCATGCCGTATTGCGGGAATCGGGGCGTATCGTCCCAGCCGACGGAAACACAGGGGAAAAACGGAACATTCATCGCATTATCCCATTGTTCTCTTATTTTGACGGAATTGGCGCCGTATACCATGTAGTCTTCCACGCGGCCGCCCATATTATAAAATGTGGCGCTGTTGTATCCCATTTTTTCGAGACGGTCGGACATCTTTTTACCGGAATCGTCGTTAAGAAAGAATCCGCCGCCGAAAATTTGCTGGATATGCAAACCCGGAAATCCTGCTTTTTTGGTTTCTTCACGGAAATAATCCAACGCTTTGCGCGTTTCTTCTTCGCTGTTATTGAAACTTTTCATCAATTTATCCAAACTGAAGATGGCAAACACCGGTTCGCCGTTGATCTTGAAATAATTGGGCTTTTTGAAATATTGGTTGATGATCCGGTCGACAATGATTTTGAAGTTTTTCCAATCGACGGCGGCATCCCATAATATAGATGTATCGTCTCCGAATTTGTGATAATTCCAATAATTCTTTTTCACGTCGTGATTGGCCCACATCACGTAGAAATACATCTTCTCGTTGTTTTTCGCTTTCAGGAAACCGTCATTGAGCGCGCTTTCCAGGAACGGGCCTTCGTCGTACCAATACCAATCGTAGATGAAGACATTGACTCCGTGATCGGTAGCGACGTCGATCCATTTTTCGACAACTTTCGGATCGTTGTCCTGTTCGTAGCCCCACAACGGCGCTTTGGGTTGATAATGCCCTTCGAAACGGGGATTCCCTTTTTTGATTACTTCCCACTCGCCGATGCCTTCGGGCCACAATTTTTCGCGACTCATCGGCTCGTCGTGGCACGAAGGCCAAACATAAGCGGCCACATAATAATTGTCAGCCGGTTTTTCCGGGATTGTTTTATCGGCGCTTGGCGCGGAAGAACATCCGAAGAACCAAAATATTGCCGGACAAAAAATAAGCAAAAACGTTTTTGTTTTCATATACATTAATTTAATGATTTTGGTTTATCAATGTTTCATGCAAAGATTCCAAACAAAGAAACCCAAAAAACCTTAAATGCGGATTCGTATTT
>JAVBRP010000238.1:0-3530 GCA_031547815.1 Bacteroidales bacterium
TCGCCCGTTGCCGGCAAGGTTATTTCCTGCTTTTCGAGATCGATACGAACTTTCGTTTTCGGGTCTTTTTCTACGGCAGCGAAAATCTTTGCCAAGAATTCGGGACTTACCCGGACAGGAAGCAACCCGTTGTTCAAGGCGTTGTTCTTGAAGATGTCCGCAAAGAAGCTCGACACGACAGCACGAAAACCGTAATCGAAAATCGCCCATGCGGCGTGTTCGCGGCTGGAACCGCTGCCGAAGTTTTTGCCCGCAACGAGAATCTTACCCGAGTAGGTCTGATTGTTGAGCACGAACGATGCAACGGGTTGGTTATTCTTGTCGTACCGCCAATCGCGGAACAAGTTATTGCCAAAACCGTCGCGCGTTGTCGCTTTCAGGAATCGGGCGGGAATGATTTGATCGGTGTCCACGTTTTCCACAGGCAACGGAACTACCGAGGTTTCTAAAGTGATGAACTTTTCAGCCATTTTATAATTTTTGATTTTTAATTTTTGATTAATGGAACGCTGATGACGCGGATTTGACGGATTATCGCGGATTTTTTTATTAACCACTAAGACACTAAGAACCACAGAGGTTTTTATCTTCTTACGATCTTACATGTCTTACAATCTTACCGGTCTTTTTTGATGATAGAACGCTGACCACGCTGAATATCACAGAAATACCTGTTGGCCTTGTGTTGTCGGTGTTCCGGCCCGGTTACTTTGAAATGATATGTCGTCCTATTCTCCTATCGTTCGGATTTCTCCGACAATCCCAAAACATGATGATTGAAATTTCATGACAATCTTCAAAGATTTCATAAATAACCTGATAATGCCCAACCACAAACATTCGGATATTATCCATATTTGTGACAGTGCCAATATAGGGATTCCGGGAAATAACGTTTTTTACTTTACGCATCTTATCATTCAGCTTTTTACTGTATACGTTACTTCTATTGCGTATTTGGTAAAAAACAAGAATATTTTGCAAATCCTGCTTTGCTTCAGTTGATACCGTTACTCTGTATCCAGCCATTTGTCAAATTCATTAAACATTTCGTCGCTATCGATCAGCAGGCCTTTTTCCCGTTCCATTCGGGCTTGTGCAACCCGTTCTTTTTGGTAATCGGATAGTTGATATACCCCTACAGATAGCTTGGCATCAATGATGGACTTTAAGGCATTTAAAAAATCTACATCTTGAATTAATGTAATTTCCTCTGCCAATGCCTGTTGCAATTCTAAAGTACTCATCTTTTTATTTTCTATTTTTGAAATTTGACAATAAAGTTGCCTCAAAATCTATTCCTAACTATCCCGTTTTGAAAAAGATTTATCTTAAACTCGATTTCTTCCCAAGTGAGCCGATTTCCGGGAAACTTTTCCAATTCTTTTATTCTCTTTCTGACCTCTTGCTTTTGAGTTTCGGGAATATCAAAATCAGCGCTGATCCGTCGAATCCGTGTCATCCGCGTTCTATAAACTCCTCGGGTCGGTTACTTTTCCCGTTACGGCGGCAGCGGCGGCCACCAACGGCCCGGCCAGCAACGTGTGCGATCCGGGGCCTTGCCGTCCTTCGAAATTCCGGTTGGATGTCGACACGGCATACATTCCCGCAGGAATTTTATCCTCGTTCATCGCCAAACATGCCGAGCAGCCGGGTTGACGCAACTCGAAACCGGCCGCTTCAAATATCTTGTCCAAGCCTTCCGCGCGAATTTGCCGTTCCACCGTTCCCGAGCCGGGCACAAGCCACACGACCACGTCCGGATTCTTCCGGCGGCCTTTCACGAAATCGGCGAATGCACGGAAATCCTCGATGCGGCCGTTGGTGCAGCTGCCCAAAAACACATATTGAATCGGATGTCCGAGAATTTTTTGTCCCGGCGCGAAACCCATATATTGCAGCGCCTTGTCGAACGTTATTTTATCGTTGCCCGCCAAATCCTTGCCGTCGGGGACATTGCCGGTAATTTTCATTCCCATCCCGGGATTGGTTCCGTAAGTGATCATCGGTTCGATATCGGCCGCATCGAACGAATAAGTCTTGTCGAACTCGGCGCCTTCGTCGGTTTTCAGCGTTTTCCAATAGGCAACGGCTTTGTCCCAATCGGCGCCTTTCGGCGCATATTCGCGTCCTTCGAAATACGCGAAAGTCTTTTCGTCGGGAGCGATCAATCCGCCGCGCGCGCCTGCCTCGATGCTCATGTTGCACACGGTCATGCGGCCTTCCATGCTCAATGCCCGAATGGCGGAACCCGCAAATTCGATAAAAAAACCCGTTCCGCCGCCGGCCGTCAGCTTGGAGATGATGTACAGCACAATATCCTTTGCGGTGACGCCTTTGCCCAACGTTCCGTTTACCTCGATCAACATTCGTTTCGGTTTGGGTTGCATGATGCATTGCGAAGCCATCACCATTTCCACTTCGCTGGTGCCGATGCCGAAAGCGATGCTTCCGTAGGCGCCGTGTGTGGAAGTATGGCTGTCGCCGCACACGATGGTCATCCCCGGAAGGGTGATCCCGAGTTCCGGCCCGACAACATGCACCACGCCTTGCTTCGGATTGCCCAAACCGAAATAGGTGACTCCGTGATTTTTGGCATTGCGCGCCAATGTTTCCACTTGTATGCGCGACATTTCTTCGACAATCGGCAAGTGTTGGTTCATTGTGGGCACATTGTGATCGCAGGTGGCGAACGTTTGTGCGGGGCGCGCCACTTTCAACCCGCGTTTGTCGAGACCGGCAAATGCTTGAGGACTGGTAACTTCGTGCACCAAATGGCGATCGATATACAACACGTCGGGGCCGCCGTCAATGTGCTTCACCACATGGCTGTCCCAAATTTTATCAAATACGGTTTTCTTCATTTATATTAAATTTCAATTTATTCGTATGATTTCATCAATTCTTCAACCTGTTTCTGCAATTGGGGCAAATGGTTGCTGATAACACCCCAAATAATCACGTCGTCCACTTTATCGTAACCATGAATGACCCAATTTCTCAAGTCTACAATTTTCCGTGCATTTTCGATGGGAAAATTTGCATCCAATTGCAGAATTTTACCGGCAGCTTCGCCTATGATTTCCAATTCTCTTTCGATGGCTCTCCGCAAGAGTTTATTTTGGCGGTAAACGTTGAAATCTCGTTTATCCCCAAGATATTCGTTAATGGATTTGATAGAATCCCGGATGTCGAAAAGATATTTTTGTATTCTAAGCGGCATATATTAACTGTTTTGTTCGTTCGATTTCTTGAATGAAGTACGGATTGGATAGCGAATTTTCTGTTATCAAATCTATTTCCCGTCCAAACAGATTTCTCAATTGATATTGAAACAAAAAATAATTTTCGGTATATTCATGAACAGTTAAATGCTCATCAAATGCAATCAGAAAATCAATATCGCTATCTTGCCGGAAATCATTGGTTATGACCGAACCAAAAACATATAGTGTCTTGATTTGACATGTTTTGCACAGATGATGCAATTCTTTTATTTTGTCCGAAATAATCTGATTCATCATATAATA
>JAVBRP010000137.1:0-3871 GCA_031547815.1 Bacteroidales bacterium
AATGTTGCGGTAGCGTCTTTCGCATCGCCGGCATAATGATTCGGGTATTGCCCGTACCACCGCATCCCCGTGAGGTCGCCCAACGGCAACAGTTTTTGGTTGGCGCCCGACTCGCTCGTCGCGCGATCTATTTTCACCAAATCGGGACGAACTGCCAGCATGGAGCTTGCTTCCACTTCGTCGGCATGCCCGCCGGTGGTCGTTTTGCGCATTTCTTTGATCTTCTTATCCGTTGCTTCGTCAACTTCGGGTTTGACGGCATATACCACATAATCTTTCGGCGACTCCGGCTGTATTTGACAGAAATATTTCAGAAAATTATCGTTCCCACCGTGGGTGTTGACCAAAATGATCTTCTTCATGCCATTTCGTGCAATTTCCCGACAGGTTTCGTCCAACAGTTTAAACAACAGTTCGGAGGTATAAGCAATAGTTCCCGGTTGCGGCATCGCAATAAAATTCTGCCCCATGAAAAAGTAGGGATACACGATGCAGTACTCTTTTTCGGCAGCACGACGGCTTATTTCCCGCGCGGTGTACACATCGGTTCCCAACGGCAGATGCTGCCCGTGCTTTTCTATCACTCCCAGGGGAACGATACATACACCTTCGGATTTCTTGGCGGCCGCTACAAACTCGGATGCGGTGAGTTCTTCCCATGCTACGGGAATTTTTTGTCCGTGCACGGAAAAGGAAAACAAAACAATTGCCGATAAAACAAATACAGATTTCATGATAATTTTATTAAAAGATGAAACAATATGTAACATACAACTTCCTTTTCTTCTCCATTGTTATTTTTGACGCCGCAAAACCAAAAACTTAACTCGGTTATTCGCACGTTCGGCGGCAATACAATTCCGCTCAATCTGAGTAACTGACCTATTAGGTTTTGAACCCGAGTTTACGAGCTCGACGAAATCAAACCTGATAGGTTCACGCCTCATAATTATTTTGAAGTTTGGCCACAAACTCCCGGCTCAACTTAATCCCTTGCTTTTGCAACAGATTGATGATGTCGCGGCCCAAGCGGGTATGCAGGTGGTCGAAACGAACCGATTGATTGATTTTGACAAAGCCGAGTTGATCGAGCCACGCCGGATTCGCGACCCCGTTTTTTGCGGGCGCATGCAATTCGCAATCGAGAAAGAAGGCGCCTTGTTCGGTATCGAGCCTGAATGCCGGCTCGGCGCCGTCATAACCGACAGGCATGAACTTGCAGAAAGTAAAGCGCATGCTTCCTTTCAATTTTTCCTTACCGGCAATTATTTTGACAAGAGTACATTTATCTAAATCGACATTCGCCTGTTGATCGCCGAAATCGCCCGCAAAATACCGACATTCTTCGACGATGATTTCCGGGTAAAACATTGTTTCGCCCGAAGCGGCTTTTCGTGGCGCAATTTGCAAGTGAAACGCCTCGTCCGCTTTCAGTTTTGCCTCGTCGGGCTTTTCCAACGCCACATTCGAGAAAACAAAACGTGCATTGGGCGTATCGCCTGTCGGCCGTGCATCCGTTTCGGACAAGGCGTATAATTTCGAGAAATCGGGCAATCGCATCAACCTCGCTCCTTTCGAGCGTCCTTCCACCCGAATGTCCTTGAATACGCAATCGTACGGAAAAAATATCGACTGCGAACGATCGTTGAATTGCGGCACGGACATCAGCCAAAGAGGCTCGTCGGATTCGGGCACGGCCGATGCGTCGATCACCATATCCTCGATGCGAATGGTGCGCCCGAAGCCGACGGGATATTTGTAATCGTAGCTCAGGTCGGGAGCGAAACCCAAGATCGCGGAACTTCGGGGCGACGTAAGTTTTTGCCGGCAGCGCCGGATGCGGATGTGCCCGTCCCAACGCGAACCGTAATCGGCCCGAAAGTTGACAAACCGGTTGCCGGCGCAAGAACTGTTCTCGATCAGCAGATCGCCGCCGCCGGTGATGGAAATGCCGCCGAAACCGATTTCCGAATCGACAATGGCCAGATTCCAGCAATGAAAATGCACGTCGACGCGGTTCAACCGGCAGCGTTCCACGCGAAAATTTTTGTTCAAGTTGGTGCCGAAAACGCCCCAATGTGCGCCGCTTCCTTCGGCCGTCACGTTGCGGAAAACCGAATTGAGCACCCTGTTGATGCCGAGGCCGTAGGTTCCGGCGCCGACAACACGCTTTCCGTCGCGATCGACTTCCCACGGAACCAAACGAACGTTTTCCAACGTAACATCATAGGCGCGCGAAAAGGAATAAAAACCGCTTCGCGGGGTGAGCGACACGTCCGACATTCCTTTTTCCAAACCGACCCACTGGTTGCGAATGATCGTACGGCTTCGTTGAATCCCGAACCCATTGCGCCAATAGCCTTTGTACACGTCGCCGGGATTGTTTCCCGATAAGTAAAAAGTGCCTCCGTCGATGGTCAGATAACCGGTTTCGGCGCCGGCTGCCGTAAGTTCGGTATAATCGCTAAACGTCCACGCGATATCTCCGACGATTCGGCCGTGCTCTTCCACATAGAAAAAATCCTCGCGCGGCCACGATTGCCGGTTTTGGTATTCCGCTCCGGCGCGATAACCGATACGGTCGTTCGTATCGGCGATGAATACCAAACAGTTCTTGTACGCGGCCAGTTCCGGAATGATGTTGACGCCCGGTTTTACTCGTGCAAGAACGCTTTTTTTCGTTTCCGCATCCAACGTTATGCTGACGGGAAGTGTGCGGCTTGTTACATCGAATCGGTTTTCCCGTTGCGAATTGTATTGCTCGTCGATGTGAAAAACGCTGTTCCCCCATTGCACCGACTCTTGTATCGTAATGCCGTTCGCCTCCTTGATCCAAAATTCGCCCGCGAGATTGATCACCGGCAACCCGTGAAGATTGGCATACGCATGTGCAGCTTTCATTTGCACGCCGTCGTCGTTCTTTCCGTCGCTCGCGGCGCCGAACATCTTATAGTTCACCGAAGCGGCATTGATCAACTCGGCCACCAAATCGGATTTCAGTTGAATGCAACCGCCGCCGTCGGGTTTTGTTTCCGGCAAGGCCCGCTTCACGATATATTCGCCGCAACCGCCGTCGCCCAGGAAATAATAGCCTGCCGTGCGGACGACGGTTCCTTCTTTCAGAGACTTATCGTCTTGCATCGCTTTCAAGGAAACATGATCCCGAAAGTCGATTTTCCTGCTTTCGATTTCGCTTTCGCGGAAAGGGAAAAGAAACCCCGCCGCACCTAAGGTCGAAATCGCTTGACGTCTGTTATATGTAGCAGCCATTTTTAAGATTTGATTGTTTCACAAAGACAACATACTCGCGCTGTCGGTTTCGACATACAGCACGGCATGCTCGTGTTCGCGCAATCGGGTTGCGGGAACGGCTTCCGAAACGGGGTCGTTGATGGTGTGATTCACCGCCCAAGCTTTCGTTTTGGCAGGAACCATGCAAAAGAGATATTTTCCGCTCATCAAGGTCGGTATGGTCAAGGTTAATGCATGTGTCGGCACCTCTCCGATAGCCGCAAAGCATCCGTCGTTCACTTGCTGCATCCGGCAGGTTTCGTCCAAATCGACAACTTTCACAGATTTCGGATCGTCGAAACGCGCCACATGCGGATCGTTGAACGCGATATGTCCGTTTTCGCCGATGCCCATGCACACAATGTCGACGGGGTGTTGCCGGAGAAGCGAAGTATAGCGTTCACACTCTTGTTCGGGATCGGGCCAATTGCCGTTCAGATAGTTAACCGAACGGAACGGCAGCTTTCCGAAAATTCTTTCTTTCAGAAAATTTCCGAAACCTTGCGGAGCGTCTGCCGGCAGTTTCACATATTCGTCCATGTGAAAGGCGTTGATACGTCGCCAATCGATATCCTTTGCC
>JAVBRP010000324.1:0-6183 GCA_031547815.1 Bacteroidales bacterium
CAGTAAATATTACGTTTCCAAAGATATCGGCGCCGAAAATGCACCGAAACCGATTTTTCTCGAATATTTGGTCAACGGAATGGCCAATTTGTATTATTATCGCGATGACAATACTTCCGACCACTACTATATCGAAAAAGATGGACGTATCATCGAATTGAAGACAGAAGAAAGGGAAGTGATTTTTGATGATAAAGTGCAAATAAAAACAGTAAAGTCGTACGTCGGAATGCTCAAAGCCACTCTTAACGTATGGGAAATGAGCAACGAAATAGACAAAGCCAAGTTGGAGCACGAGTCGTTGATCAATATCGCCAAGGATTACCACCAATATGCTTGTACCGACGGCAGCGAATGCATTGTTTACGAGAAGAAGAAACCTTTAATGGCCATGCGTATCGGTCCGGTAATCGGCGGGAATTTGTCGTATCTGAAATTGATGGATTTTGGTGAAGAACCGTATGATTTTCAGCCGTCTTCCAATTTCGGCGGCGGGGTAAACATGAATATTTCGATGCCTCGATTCAACGAAAAGGTTTTCCTGCAACTGCAATTTCTGTATACCAAATATTACTTTTTTGCGGCGTTTTATGATGCCGAAAGGAGCGCAAAAGACGTCCATGTCCGGAGCAACGCTTTGCAAATCGGAGCGGACATAAAATACGAATACCCGAAAGGCAGGTGGCGTCCCACGTTGGCCGTCGGCGGCGCCTGTATTTACATGCCCGACGGAACAATTAAAACGGTATCCGACAATTTCCAATACGGAGGCATTCGTGCCAAGACCGATACGGAGGATTTTCCTTCGAAATTCCTGTACGGGTTCGAAGTGGCTCCGGGAATACATTATTATTATCGCCCAAATAGGGTTGTTTTCATACAACTTCAATATATTCGTTGCTATAAGCGGCAACATGTCAACTATCCCGCTGATATAATCCAATCGTTCGGCTTATCGGCCGGTGTTTATTTTTAAAGGAGGAACTCACCATGCACACACGTTTCCGAATCATTTTTTGTTCCACATTTATTCTTTTCCCGTTGCTTTATGCCTGCAATAAAGAAAAAGCGACGGAGCATGATTATCCGCGAGTTGCTACAGGACAAGTAACTAATATTAACGCCGGCGGAGCCACATTTAACGGGTCGTTCCTGCAATCGGGAACGGAAAAAATTATTGATCACGGATTCCTGTTCGGCGCAAAACATCTGCTCACCTTCAGTTTGGACGAACGGATATCTTTAGGGTCGTCTTCCGGCCAAGGTTCTTTTACGGCAACAGCCGATCGCGCCATGGTCGCGAAAAAGACTTATTATGTAAGCGCTTATGCGCAAACCAAAAGTTACACTTTCTATGCCGAACCGGTGATGTTTGTCAGCAAAGGAGGGCTTTCGCCCGAAATCATCCAAATTGTACCCGGACAGGGAGTCGTCGGCGACACCGTAACCATTAAAGGGAAAAATTTCAGCAGTTCATTCTATCACAATACGGTAAAATTCAACGACAAGCCGGCATCATTCATTTCTGTTTCGGATACGGCGATTGTTGTTCATGCTCCGGCATCCGAGGGTAAAGAGTTTGCAGATATATTCGTCACGGTTGCCGAACAAACGGTACAAAAGATCAGCGGATTCAGGTATATGAAACCGATCATTACCGGATTTTATCCGCGCGAAGGAGTGGTCGGCGATATAGTCAAAATCACCGGTAATTATTTTCCGTTCGGAATTGAAGTGTATTTTGCGCAAACAAAAGCGATGATTCGCAAAACCGATTACAAGTCAGCCGAAGTTATTGTCCCCGCTTGCCAAAACCCGCAAGCAAGAATTTCGGTTACCTGCGACGGACTGACGGGTGCTGCGGAACAATCGTTTGTCTACACAGAACCGAGATGATCGGTCTCTCGGCAGACAACGGAGTGATCGACAATACGATTGTTATTCAAACATACACAAAACTTGCCCGCGAGCAGTATAGCATTTTCCCTCGCTTTGCGCATTTGCGAGAGATAAAATCACGCAAAGACGCGAAGCACAAAATCTTTTGCGTGAAGTATAATGTAACGATGTTGAATACTAATCGGCGAAAAATCGAGTAATTCACGGATAAAAATAAACACAAATTAGAAGTCGTTGCCTCGGCGGCCGAAATCGATTTGCCGAAAAGCCGGCGAGTTTTTTTATCTTTGTGCAAAATTTCGGCGAATCAATGCGCTTGTTGCGGTTATATCGGTTTTTCGGCTTTTTTGCGATCATGTTTGCCTTGTCGGTTTTCGACACGGAAGGGCAGTCGCGTCAAAATTTGGAAGAACAACGCAAGAAAACGTTGCAGGAAATTAACGAAACCAACCGTTTTTTGGGCGAAGTCCGGCAAACGCAAAAGGAATCGCTCGAAAAACTCAACCTGCTGAACGCAAGAGTGGTGCAATACAACAGATTGATCAACGGCTTGAACGCCGAAATAGGGCAAGTCGATCGACAAATCAATGAATCCTCGGCAAAAGTTCGGCAAATGAGCAGCGAAGTAGAGAAATTGAAAGCGGAATATGCCCAATTGGTCTATCATGCCTATACCAATAAAGGCAAATACAACAAATTAATATATGTGCTTACCGCCAAGGATTTCAATGAGGCTTACCGACGAATGAATTATTTCCGGCAGTACAGCGAATACCGCAAAAAGCAAGTCGCCGAAATAGCGAAAGCGCAGCAGGATTTGAATGAGGCGATGGAACGATTGGCTGCCGAAAAGGCCGAAAAGGAAAAGTTGCTTGCCGAGCAGCGAAAAGAGAGCAAACAATTGGAAGCGGCCAAAGCAGAGCAGGACAAAGAGGTCAACAACCTGAAATCGCAGGAGCGGAAACTGAGACGACAATTGGCCGATCAACAACGAAAGGCGCAACAGCTTCAAAGGGAAGTCGAAAAAATAATTGCCGCCGAAGCCAAAAAGCGCAAAGCCCCGGCATCGGCCGGCAGGAGCAGCAGCGCCAATCTGTACGACAAATTGACGCCCGAGGAACGGGTGGTTTCCAAAAATTTCAAGGACAACCGAGGCCGCTTACCGTGGCCTGTCGAGAAAGGAATCATTACGGGTTACTTCGGTCTTAACACGCACCCGTTTTTTAAGGACATCAAAACCAACAATGACGGCATTGATATCACCACCGTCGGCGGAGCAAGCGTCCGGGCCGTTTTCGACGGCGAGGTTACTCTGGTCAGCGGCATTCTCGGCGGAAATGTTTCCGTTCTTATTCGACACGGGAACTTCATCAGCGTCTATCAAAATCTGGTGGATGTGTCGGTAAAACAAGGCGACAAAGTAAATATCAAGGAAACTATCGGAAAAGTATATACCGAAAAAGACGCAAAAACGGCCGTTTTGCATTTCGGCATTTGGGAAGAAACCAACAAACAGAACCCCGAATTGTGGATTATCAAGAAGTAAATTCAATATTTACGGCATTTTTACCGTTGAGGAAAACCCTTCCAATACGCTAAATGATACGCTTATCGGGATTTTTTATATTTTTTTTACGGAAAAAATGAAACCTTATTTCGACAAATCAGTATACATAGGTATAAAAATAATTGTCGATGGAGCAAAAATTGAAAATAGCATCAAAGCCGGATAGTCTGCATTTAGTCGAAAAATTTGTGGACGAATTCTCATCAAGCTGTAATATTGATCATGATGTATATGGTAATCTTTTGATTGCGACCCTCGAAGCGGCCAATAATGCGATCACCCACGGAAATAAGCTCAACGAAAACAAACAGGTTGAACTTGTTTTCTCGGTGGACGATGAAAAAATTCTCTTGACAGTAAAAGATGAAGGTCCCGGATTCGATTACAAAAATATTCCCGATCCCACTTCGCCCGAAAACTTGGAAAACATGAGCGGGCGCGGGGTGTTCCTGATGTCGAAACTTTCCGATGAGATAGAATTTGAAGACAACGGAAGTTTTGTAAGGATGACGTTTTTTCTGATAAAAAGATAAATTGGCCATACGCTTCTTTTCCGACGGGGTTTCCTTTCAACCGAAAAACAAAAGAAAAATATCCCACCGGTTGAAATCGGTGGCAGACCGAGAAGGAAAAAAAATCGGAACGCTGTGTTACGTGTTTGTTTCGGATGAAAAAATCCTCGAAATCAACAAGAAGTTCCTGCAACACGATTATTACACAGACATCATTACATTTGACGATTCATCCGAAAGTACGATTTCCGGAGAAATGTACATCAGTATCGATACCGTACGCACCAACGCCGATGAATATCAAACCGATTTCGCTGAGGAATTGCTGCGCGTGATGATACACGGGGTGCTTCATTTGTGCGGGTACGACGACAAAACCGAGAATGAGCAACAACAAATGCGTGCTGCCGAAGCAAAATACCTGAGTTTTGGAACGATCGATATCCCCGAATAAATTTTGATTTTTTTTTGCAAATAAAAAAGGAAGTATTACTTTTGCAACTGTGTTGTATAACATAATTGACCGTAGTAATGATAAATAATTCACTCATCCTTAGCCACATTGTGGTGGTGCTCATTAGTAAAAACTGATGTGAGGATGGTGTGTTGACATAATCGAAAAAGAAAAGAAAACCCTTCTCGCATCAAGTGAGAGGGGTTTTTTGATTAAAAAAAACATCATATATGAAAATTCCATTACGAAGTGCAGCAAGCACGCAAGGCCGACGGATGGCAGGCGCACGAAGCCTGTGGCGCGCCAACGGCATGAAGCCGGAGCAAGCGGGAAAACCGATCATCGCCGTTGTCAACTCTTTCACGCAGTTTGTCCCCGGACATGTCCATTTGCATGAAATCGGACAATTCGTCAAATCCGAAATCGAAAAGCTCGGTTGCTTCGCCGCCGAATTCGATACCATCGCCATCGACGACGGCATTGCCATGGGACACGACGGCATGTTGTATTCGCTGCCTTCGCGCGATCTGATTGCCGACAGTGTGGAATACATGTGCAACGCGCACAAGGCCGATGCGATGATCTGCATCAGCAATTGCGATAAAATCACGCCGGGTATGTTGATGGCCGCCATGCGGTTGAACATTCCCGCCGTATTCGTATCGGGCGGGCCGATGGAAGCGGGAAAGCTCGGCGACGGTTACTACGACTTGATCGACGTGATGGTGAAAGCAGGCGACGAGAGCGTGAGCGACGAAGATGTCCGCCGCTTGGAAATGGCCGCTTGCCCCACGTGCGGGTCGTGTTCGGGAATGTTCACCGCCAACTCGATGAACTGTCTCAACGAGGCGATCGGGCTTGCGCTGCCGGGGAACGGCACCATCGTGGCCACACACGTTAATCGCAAGCAATTATTTAAAGATGCGGCCAAGCTGATTGTCGACAATGCTTACAAATATTATCGCGACGGCGACGAAAGCGTTCTGCCGCGAAGCATCGCCACACGCGCGGCTTTCCTCAACGCGATGACCTTAGACATTGCCATGGGCGGCTCGTCGAATACGGTATTGCATCTGTTGGCTGTGGCGCAAGAAGCCGACGCCGATTTCACCATGGACGACATCGATACGCTTTCGCGGAAAACGCCGTGTATCTGCAAAGTGGCGCCCAATACGCAAAAATATCATATAGAAGATGTGAACCGGGCGGGCGGCATCATCGCCATCATGGGCGAGTTGGCGCGCGCCGGACTGGTGGATACTTCGGTTCGCCGTGCAGACGGGCTTACTTTGGCCGAAGCCGTCGATAAATTCGATGTCATGAGTCCGAACGTAACCCACGAGGCGACGTTCAAATACAAATCGGCGCCGGCGGGACGTTTCAATCTTGTCATGTCTTCGCAGGATACGTATTATCCCGAATTGGACAAGGACAGGGCCAGCGGCTGCATTCGCGACCTGTCGCACTCTTACAGCACGGACGGCGGCTTGGCGATCTTGAAAGGAAATATTGCGCAAGACGGTTGCGTGATCAAAACAGCCGGCGTGGACGAAAGCCTGATGCAATTCAAAGGCCCGGCAAGGGTTTTCGATTCGCAGGAAGCGGCTTGCGACGGCATTCTCGGCGGAAAAATATCGGCGGGCGACGTGGTGGTCATCACGCACGAAGGCCCCAAAGGCGGCCCGGGGATGCAGGAAATGCTTTACCCCACGTCGTACATCAAATCGCGGCACTTGGGCAAGGAATGCGCG
>JAVBRP010000297.1:0-2565 GCA_031547815.1 Bacteroidales bacterium
ACATATCCGGCATTGCCATCAACCCGAAAAATATACGGCAATTGTGGAAGTTGATTTTACAGAACCGGGACGAACCGGTTTCAAATGACCGACTTTCCTTGCAACAGTGAACGTGCCGCCGGCATTACAACATTTCTTTCAATACTTTGCGCACGACTTTTTGTTTTCGTTTCGTCATGGCTTCCATGGCCAATAAGGAGAAATATCCCCAATTTTTCGATTCGACGATGATCAGGTAGTAGGGTTCCGCTTCCGCGATTTTGTTTATTGAAAGCAGGATCAATACGTAACAGGCGCAAAAATCGCAAACCGATTTTACCGTAAACGGCACATTCTCGGTTGTCAATGCATCAAGCCCCGGTTTATTGTCGAATAACTTCAAGGCATCCTTATATTTTCCCATCAGAACCAAATATTCGGCGTACATCAACCGTGTGATATAATGATCTTTTGCCCGATTGTACCGTTTATAAGCAAATTGATATGCTCTGAAGTTTTTTTTCGTGACTAACAATGCTTCGAAATATACAGCGTTTAATTCCGGCACATCGGGATGTCGGTCGACAAGCTCACCCATTTTTTTGATATATTTTTTTTTATCGTCGCTGTATTTGTCGACAATGACTTTTATTTCGTCGGAAAATTCTTCCAATGCCGAAAATCGTTCTAAATTGAAATAGATACGATCATCGGTTAAGATCATTTCTTTTGTTTTGTTGATCTCTTTTATATCCTTTGCGCTGAATTGGGAAAGATACACAAAATCAATCAATACCAACATTCGTAGCAGAGACGTGGTGGTTTTTACTTTTTTGATATATGCTTCTATTCCCGTCGAAAATACTTCATCCATCAAATCAGGGTAGGTTTCCTCGTCCTCGCCGGAATCCTCATCTTCATCAAAATCCCCCTTTTCAACATCTCCGTCGTGGTCCATCCAGATTTTTGTATAATTTCCGGCGCCGGCTGTTTTCTCCAAGTTGGCAATTTCTCGTTGCATGCTGTTTTCGGGAGTGATAAAAAACCACCGGTTGGCCGTTGTCCCCTAAAGGAATATCCATGATCGGGATGTCGTCGGTGTCTTCTTCCAAAACATATTTCCCGGTTTTTGAAAATGCGGAGTACGGGGCGAAGCCGTAATCCTCGGCAAAAGCGATGGCGCCGTATACGATATTGTGCGCCAATGCGTATTTGCACTCGATAAATTTTTCGTCCATACGGGATAAAAGCAGATCGTCCAAGCACTGCAACGTAACATTGAACTCATAGAAACAATCCTTAACGCCCAAAAGCATCAAATCGACCAAATAGCAAGCGTACGTCACATTGTCGTTGGCATGTTTGCGGGTTACAATCACTGTTGCCATTTGCGAATCTTTCCAATCGTTGTTGACATAACATTTATAGACAGGTAAATTGCGTGCCCGCGAACGGATTTGCGCTTCGAGTGTGGAAGGCATGGATATGACTTTCCCTTTTTTCATGCGGTAATCGATGATTTTGGTTTTATTATATTTCTCACGGTATTATACTTCGCGCGGTCAAGTTTTGTGATATTCCTCTTTGCGTCTTAGCGCCTTTGCGAGAGGTAATATCACGCAAAGACGCCAAGGCGCGAAGCACAAAATAACTCCGCGTGAAGTATAATTTGCTTTGCGAACTTATTCTCTCGCAAAGATGCAAAGCGAAAAAATTCGAATGCACAACCGAGCTTGCGAACTTGTCGAAAGTAAATTGACCTTGCAAGGTACGATTCGACAAAAATATCGGTTTCGAACGAATGCCGCAAAAATTGTTATCAACAGTGCGTACCGTTTTGTCTTTGGTGCGCACCTCGGTATAAACAACGTCTAACGTCCGAAATTCATTTGTTTGTAAAATTCCCAAAGCACAATTCCCGCGCTTACCGATACATTGAATGAATGCTTGGTGCCGAATTGAGGAATCTCGATGCATCCCGCGCAGCGGTCGACCACATCCTGTTCGATGCCGCGCACCTCGTTTCCGAACACCAATGCATAACGTTTTCCCGCTGCGACGGCGAAGTGCTCCAACGAAACGCTGTTTTGCGTTTGTTCCGCGCCCCAAATTTCGTAATCCTCTTTTTGCAACTCGTCTACGGCGCCGATTGTCGTTTCGAAATATTTCCAACGGACGGAATCTTCGGCGCCCAAAGCCGTTTTGTGAATTTCCTTGTGCGGCGGAGTGGCCGAAATACCGCACAAATAGACCGCTTCGAGCAAAAAGGCATCGCTCGTGCGGAATATCGAGCCGATATTATGCAGACTGCGGACATTATCCAGCACCACGATCAGCGGAAATTTGTCCGATTGTTTGAACTCGTCCACGCTTTTGCGATTCAACTCGTCCATGCTCAACTTTTTCATTCTTCTTAACCTGAAACTTTAAACCCGAAACTCAAAACTCGAAACTCTTTCATGGCTTTGCCCAACTTGAAACTTTAAACCTCAAACCTTAAACTCATATTTCGTGCAAACCTAATAATTTTGGATGAAATGCCTATCTTTGTACGGGGTATAAAATACAAATTGTCATGACAACAAG
>JAVBRP010000106.1:0-4812 GCA_031547815.1 Bacteroidales bacterium
GTTGCATCATGCTTCAATGCAATACTGTGTTCGAGATAAATTCTACGGAACGGTAACACTTGGTCGCGAGGGGTATAAATCAGCGCGAAAACAATTTTATTCGTTAACCTGTTAAGTTTAGAACGATTTTTGTAAGCCCCACCGGTAAAAAATAAAATAGTATGAATGCCCGTTTAGAAAAGGACGACAAAAATTTATTGGGTAAGAAGCTGGATTTATTGCTTTTTACGGGACAGTTATTGATTCAGAGCTTGGCCGACAGTAACCGTATCGATCGTAATTTGCGCCGTGTGGCTGTTTTTATGGGAATCCCCGCCGACAAGTTTCACATGCACATTACCTACACCACTTTGATGATTAACATCAGCGAAGGCGACCGATCGATCACCAAGTTTCGCAAATGCAGTCACCACAGCGTCAACATGACGGTGCTTTCAGAGATCAGCAAGCTGTCGTGGCGCGCGCTCGAGCAAAAGTATACGATCGACCAATACGAATCAGACCTGAACCGGATAGCTTCGGCCAAACGCAATTATCCGCGCCTGCTGACGATACTCGCCGTGGGGATTGCCTGCGGCAGTTTCTGCATGCTTTTCGGATGCGACCTTGCCGCCGCCGCCATCACTGCCGTTGCTTCGTCCGTGGCGTTGTTTGCACGGCAGGAGATGCACGCCCGCAACTTCAATATGTACATTACCGTTGCCATAGCATCGTTCACGGCCGTGTTGATCGCCTGTTTGTCCACATTTTTGCATGTAAGCGACACGCCGTATCATCCCATCTTTGCTTGTGTGCTGTTTTTGGTGCCCGGCGTGCCGTTGATCAACTCGTTGGACGACATGATCGACGGATTCACCATTGTCGGCGTCACGCGCTCCGTTATTGCGGGACTGACCATCGGCGCCATTGCGTTCGGGATGCTGTTTGCGGTGAAAACGTTGGATATTCACGACTACACGGCATCGCTCGTGCCCGACACCTCGTGGCTTGTTATCGGCTTGGCCGCAGCCTTTGCAGCATTCGGTTTTGCCGTGTTGTTCAACGTACCCGTTCACACATTGGCGGTGTGTGCGGCAGGCGGAGCCGTAGCCGTTGTTGTTCGCAATGTCCTGATGTACGGTTTCGAATGGAGTCTTCCGCTAAGTTCATTTTGCGGCGCGCTCATCGTAGGCATGGCCTCCATTTGGCTGGTGCACAAAGTGCACGTTCCCGCGCACGTCATCTCCATTCCGCCCGTCATCCCGATGGTGCCCGGCGTGCTGATGTACAAGGCCGTTATCGGAGCGGTAAGCATGAATCCCGATGCACCCGTGTCCGAACAAATACCGGTGCTGTTGCATACCTTCGATTCCTGCGTTAAAGTGGCGATGACGCTTTTGGCGCTTTCGCTCGGGATTGCCATTCCCAACATTCTCGGCCGTATCTATTCCGCCAAGCTGAAACAAAAACGAATCATGCAGGCTTTGAGCAACGGCAAATAGACTTTGCTTTGGGGAGGGGGACGCATTAAAGGCTTAGTAATAAACGGATATTTTGCAAGAAAAGCCCGGCTGCGTCGGCAACCATCCGGATGTTGTCGGAAGCTGTCCGGGAAGGAACGAACGATCAATCAATTCTCATTCATGATACATTTTTACAAGCATCCGGAACAATATTACAAGCGCAACTTAATTGGACGGATTATCTTTGCGGACAACCAAAGATAGCACACACCATGAGAATATTCTTCATTTTTGTCATTTTAGCCGGATCGGTCGGGATTGTTCATGGCCAAGCCCAAACGGGCAAAGGCGACGAACAGGGAATGGAAATCGGCAGGCTCGATTTGCAGCGGGACAGCGTGGCGGTGCGCGGGGCTTTGACCGGTTGGTGGGCCGAATCGCAAAAGACGCTCGAAAAACGGATGGATTGGTACAGCGAAGCCAAGTTCGGGTGTTTCATTCATTGGGGCGTTTACTCGCTTGCGGGCGGCGAATGGAACGGCAAGCCGGTGCGCGGATATGCCGAACATTTGATGCGCAGCCAAAAAATACCGTTGGCCGAATATAAGGAGCGATTGGTGAAGCCTTTCAATCCTGCGGAATTCGATGCCGACGAATGGATGCGGCAGGCGCGCGATGCGGGAATGCGTTATTTCATTGTCACGGCCAAGCATCACGACGGTTTTGCGATGTATTTCTCGGACGCTTATCCTTACGACATGCGCATGACCAAATACAACCGCGATCCGATGAAGGAGCTGCGCGCCGCCGCCCGTAAATACGGTATCAAGTTCGGCTTTTACTATTCGCATGCTTTCGATTGGGAACATCCCGACGCTCCGGGCAACGATTGGGACTACGACAACCCGGGAGGCGACAAGCTGCTGCACGGCGCCGAGTGGTGGCGCAATTTTCCGCAATTTCTGCCGCATGTCGAGAAATATGTGAACGAAAAGTCGATTCCGCAGATCAGGGAATTGATCCGCAACTATCAACCGGACATTATGTGGTTCGACACGCCGCACAAGCTGCCGCTGTACGAGAATATACGCATTCTGCAATCCATTCGCGAGTTGTCGCCCGACGCGATTGTGGTGAACGGACGATTGGCGCGCTTTTCGGGTCGCAACCTCGGCGATTATGCCAACACGGGCGATCGCGCCGCTTACTTTTTTCCCGTCAAGGACAAGTATTGGGAAGCGATTCCCACCACCAACGAGTCGTACGGATACAGCAAGTTCGACACATCGCACAAGCCGTCGTCGCATTTTATTCGTCTGCTGGCGAGCGCCACGGCCAAAGGCGGCAATATATTGATGAATGTGGGGCCTATGGGCAACGGCAAATGGGACGAAACGGACGTGAAGATCTTTCGCGGCGTGGGCGATTGGCTGAAAATTAACGGAGAGGCGATTTACGGCAACGTGAAAACCGGATTGCCGATACAGAATTGGGGCGTCACCACGCGCAAAGGCAACAACGTGTATCTGCATGTGTATAATTGGCCGCGAAACGGCGAATTGATTGTCGGCGGGCTGTCGGCCGATGTCGAAAAAGCGTATATCCTTTCGTCGAAAAAGGCGGTGACATGTGCGAAACTTGCCGGCAAAGACATGTCGATACGGTTGCCCGAAGCGTGCCCCGACACAGTCAACGCGGTGGTGGCGCTTCAATTGAAGAACGCCGATTATGTTTCGGGCGGAACAAGGTTGTTGGTTCCGGACGAAAAAAATATTCTGTTGACTTTCGATGCGCAACCGAGCAGAGGCTTGGCCACGGGCGACGGCAAAATGTTCCGCAACTATGTGCACAATTGGACGAGCAGCGACCAAACGATCACTTGGAACGTCCGTTTGTTGAACCCCGCTTCGTATCGCATCACTTTGGAATACAACAAAGTCAATAATACCGATTCGGGAACCGTCATCGTAGAAATAGACGGCAAGCCGCATCAAGTGAATTATCCTCCGAACAGGCGCGCCGAAAACTCCGAAAAACTGTTTGTTGCCGACGTTGACCTCGCGCCGGGCGAACATACGATCGTATTGAAAGGCGGGCGCTTTCAAGGAAAACAATACATGCGGCCGATGCAACTGACGTTTGAGTAATCCACACCTCTCCCCCCGACCCCTCTCCACAAGGAGAGGGGAGCGGAACGCTTTGCAAGAGAGGCGGAGACCGTGCAAAGGCTCCCTCTCCTTGTGGAGAGGGCGGGGGGAGAGGTGTCATCGCAAAAGGTATTCCCGAAAGGGAGCATAAGAGTAAAAATCACATAAAAAATCAAAAATATGTACTATTATCGTTTCATCTTTCTTTTGCTGCTGATCTCATGTACTTCCTGTCAAAAAAACCTGAAGGACAAAACCGCGGATGTTCTCCGCCCGCATGTTCTCCGGCAGGCCGATTCGTGGCTCGACGCGAAGCCCGAAACCGTTACGGCAGCGTTTTGCGAACGCAGCGCGGGCGGCATTCACGACTTCTATTCCGAGGGCGACTATTGGTGGCCCGATCCCGAAAATACCGACGGGCCTTACATTCAACGCGACGGGCAGACCAATCCCGATAATTTCTCGGCACACCGTCACGCCATGGTGCGGTTCAGCCGTATTGCCGGAGCGATGGCTTCGGCTTATCTGCTCACGGGCGACGAAAAATATGCGCGGCAAGTAATCGCTCATGCCAAAGCGTGGTTCGTCGATCCCGAAACACTGATGAACCCGAATCTGCTTTACGCGCAAGCCATCAAAGGACGAGCGACGGGACGCGGCATCGGTATCATCGACACCATCCACTTGATGGAAGTGGCGCAGGCATTGATCCGGATACAAAACGCTTCGTTTGTCGACGCCGCCGACATGGCCGCCATTCGCAAATGGTTCGCCGAATACCTGCAATGGCTGATGACGCATCCGTACAGCGAGCAGGAGAAAAATGCCAAGAACAACCACGGCACCTGCTGGGCGATGCAGACAGCCTCGTTCGCCAAGCTGACGGGCGACGAACAAATTTTGGAGATGTGCCGCAATCGCTACAAGGAAATATTGCTTCCGAACCAAATGGCCGACGACGGCGGTTTTCCTCTCGAACTCGCGCGCACAAAGCCTTACGGTTATTCGTTGTTCAACTTGGATGCGATGGCTACGCTGTGTCAAATCCTTTCGGACAAGCAAAACGATCTTTGGAAGTTCACCGCCGAGAAAGGACAGTGCATCGCCAAAGGCATCGAATTCATGGTTCCGTTCACGGCCGACAAAACCAAATGGACTTACGGCAAGGATGTGCTTTATTGGGACGAGTGGCCGGTGGCGCAGCCGTTCCTCATTTTCGGTGC
>JAVBRP010000185.1:0-3404 GCA_031547815.1 Bacteroidales bacterium
ATGATACGCAAGCCTACGGAGTCGACCGCCACGGGATCGAACCCGACCAGCAAGCCGTTGTATTTCCATACATATTCTTCGGAAAGCTGATGCGCCGCCAAATGATGGAATTGCGGTGTAAACATGACCAACACGTGCAACCGCGATTTCCCTTTCACTTCGGGCAAATCGAACAAGGTGGCCAGGCTTGCGCACGAGTCGTCGTGATATGACGACGGTTTGGGCGAAAACATGATATAATTCTTTATCAATGTCCCCACTCCCGACCATGCGTGCGTGCGCATCGGCCGTATGTTGATGAGTGCGGTCGCTTTCTGGAATACGGGATCGCCGAGCACGCCCCTGTCTCTGATACTGATGTTTTCTTCTTTCACACCGGCTCCGAGTACCCGTTCTTTCAGGATTTTTTCGAGTACCGCCGGTGTCGGCAGCTTATTCCATGCATTGGTTTTGACTCCTACGATGTCCGTCGGCTTGACGATGGTTGCCCAGGCGGCAGCCGTATCTTTTTTCCCGGTAAGGGCACACACGGCTTGGTCGAACATTTGTTTCGAAATGTCTGCATCAGGCTCGTCGGCTTTGGCAAACAATTGTTGGTTGCGCACCAATACTACTTTGGCGGAGGCTTTTTGAGGTTCGGCCCACGCATCGACGGGCAGATTGAGCAACACGGCGCTTCCTCCGGCAACGGCGGCCGTTTTTTTAAGTAAATCGCGGCGAGTAAGTGTATTCATAATAATGGATATTTAGGTGGTTTACATTTTGTTAACGGCGGTTTGATACAATTGTTCGGTTGCATCGCGGGTTTTCCCGTTAAAAACGGCGCCCGCGCGGTTGCCTTTTATCCACACGGTGAACCATGTGTTGTCTTCCAAGCGGACAGCGGTATTCGGTGCGGCTTCGGGCGCGAATTTTTGTTTCAACTGTTCGTATGCTTTTTGTGCCGATGCCTTATCGGGATATTCAACCAGCAGAAGGTAAGCGCGTTGTTCGGGCGATCCGTATTTGGCAAGCACGGCGTCGGTGTGCGCATCGATATTCATGATATTGAAATCGGCTATGAAATAAAAGGCATTCAGCCAAATATAGTGGTGAAAATAAACATATCCGGCCGCAGCCAAACCTTTTTCGGGTAAACATCCGACAATGGCGGGGACTTCGCCCTTGCCGGGAATCGCTTTATCGATTTCCGACGCCAGATAGCGAACGGCTTCCATGCTTTCCGGAGTGGCTTTCGAGGTGCCGATCACCGTATAATAACGGTCTTTCCAAAAAACAACGGCATCACGCTGGCTTTGCGAGCCTTGCCCGAATGTGCGCTCCTCTTTGTCGCGGGTTTGCGTGAAGACACCGAAAGCATTTTTCGCTTCCGTCATTTCGTACACGTCGACCGTCACATCGGGCAAGTTTTCGGCAGAATACACGCATCCTTTCATTCCGACCAAACCGTACGAAAGGTACATTTCGGCTCCGCCGTTGATGTAGTCGAAAAGATTATCGGCAGTAAAACTCGGGCGATCCGTCACACGATAGCGGCCGAACCGTTCCGGTAACCGTTCCGTCGGATGCTGCGCACGGATGTCGACAAAAGTAACCGTCATGAGAATCAAAAAATATATGCTGTTCATATTTTGAAACAATGGCACCACAAACATAACGATTTCGCGATAAAAAACAAAAAAAATCGTCGGGCATTTCTTCGCCGTCGCCTTTCCGAACAACACCGCGTTGCCGGTTGTTGTTTATGTACTTTGTGCCCCAAACATCATATCATTATCCGCACTCTTGAACACGAAACATCGCATATTTGTCCTTATCGCGTCTTTACTCCCGGTCGCAGTCGTTTCGGCCGCTTCCGAAACCGAAACCGACAAGCCGAAAAAGATTTTTTTTGCCGTCGACGCGCAGCATGGACGCATGCTGAATACCCACGGAAGCGACATTGTCGAAAACGACTACGCGGGGTTCGATTTTCGCATGGGATTCCAAACCGACGATTCCGAAAAGAATGTATACGACTGCCTGTTCCGATACCCGTACTACGGAGTGGGTTACTATATGGGCAACATGAACCGGATCGTACTGGGAAACGACAAACAAAACGGATTCGGCAAACCCGCCGCTTTGTATGCTTTCTTCGGAAGCCCGCTGTATCGCGGAAAAAGATTCGGTTTCAATTACGATCTCGGACTCGGATTGTCGTACAATTTCAACGCCTACGATCCCGCCCTGAATCCGTACAATATATTGATAGGAACCAGGAACAACGCATACATCAGCCTCCGCCTTGCGGCGAAGTATGCGCTGCCGGGACGCATCGCATTGGGCGCCGGACTTGTGTTCCAACATTTTTCCAACGGTTCTTTTCAGAAACCCAACAAAGGTATCAATTTAATTTCGGCAAACCTGTCGTTGCAAATCGCATTATACAAAAATCGCGAGAAAAGTTACGTCCGATTCCCCGTCGACCCGTATCGACCGACCATCGAATGGTATCTGTCATGGTCTAACGGGGTGCGCATGCTCGATACCGGGTTCGACAAAAACAACCCGAAAAAAGGCCGGCGATGGTATTGCACCGGTGTGTCGTCGGCCGTACTCGTTCAGTCAAGTGTCCAACGAAAATTCGGCGCCGGGTTGGATTTTTTCTATTTCGACTGGGGGCGCTACGTTATCGAATACCGCGCCGAAGCAAGCAGTCGCTCCGTAAACACCCGACTTTCGGACAATATGGCGCTCGGCGCTTACCTGACGCACGAAATCGGTTACAAAAAATTCGGATTCATCACCGATCTGGGCATGTATCTTACCAAGCGCGTGGGCGACAACCCTTCGTCGCCATGCATTTACGAACGGGTCGGCGTAAGATACCGGATCACCTCTCGTTTGTTTGCAGGCGTTTCCATCAAAGCCCATCTGCTTACAGCCGACTACACGGAATGGACTGTCGGCTACTCGATCGTAAAAACCCGACCGAAAAAATAAAAATGTTTCAGGTTTGAAGTATAAAGTTTAAGGTTTCAGGTTTAAAGTTCCGAGCGCCGGCACTCTTATTCTTCATTTTTACCTCTTACCTCTTACCTGCCCTTCAAAAAAAGACAACAGTTATTGCCGATTTAACTTTTTTTATTATTTTTGCCGGGTTATTTGAAGTGAAAACGATATAAGGATCAGCCTATGGAGATTTTTAAGGACAAAGTCTACGCATGAGTTAACAATAGAAGGCGAATCATCGCCGATGGAAAAATTTAATATGAAAGAATAAAAATCAACCTATGAAAAAATTTTTAATCATTATCAGTATTTTATGTATTGGGGCGAGCAGTTTATTTGCCCAATCGGTACAGGTTTCCGGTACGGTGACCAGCGACGACGACGGCCAATCGATGCCCGGGGTGTCTGTC
>JAVBRP010000246.1:0-4301 GCA_031547815.1 Bacteroidales bacterium
GCTTCGTTTCGCTGCGCGCGAACATGCCGATGCCAATTTTCGTCCCCGCCTCATGCTGAATGACAGCGAACTGCCCGACAACGGCCTGTTGAAAGCCATTGTTGTGGACGGCGTTTATCTTGAAGGATTTTCGGTAAACAAGAGCGATTATGTTTTCAAGATTCCCGACATTTCCAAGATACCCGTCGTTACGGCCGTTGCGGAAAACGAAAAATCATTGATAGTGATTACACAGGCAGTCAACCTTTCGTCTTCGAGCGCCGCCGACCGAACGGCAACCGTAAAAATCACCTCGTCGACCGATGCGGGAAAGACCTATACGTACAGCGTGCTGTTCGAACAAGAGTCGTTATCCGCACCGACCGGTCTTCGCGCCGACAACATCACCGTATCGTCGTTCGATGCCGCATGGAATATTGTCGACAATGCGTACAGGTACAAATTTTATCTGTATGATAAGGACAACCACCCCGTCGAACCGTACAACGGCGTCGATGCAGTGTACAATTACCTGTCGGTAACCGGACTGACCGACGGCGAACAATATACTTTTAAGGTACAAAGCATTCGGAACAATTTCTATTCTCCGTTGTCGGAAGCGCGCACGGTCAGCACCTTATCTTTCAAAACAGAGGCCTGCGCGCCCGTCAACATTACGGGAACTTCGTTCATTGCGCGCTGGCGCAAGAAATCGGAAGCCACGGGATATTACTTTTATGCGTACAATGCCAAAGACGAAACGCTTTCGAATTACAATAGTTTGGCCGTGGCCGACACTTTTCTACTGGTGTCGGGACTGAATCCGGGCGAAAAATACGCGTACAACGTGAAAACCGTGGTCGGAACAAATGTCTCCGGGTTTTCGAACACGATCACGCTCAACACGCAAATCGGGACACCGGCGGCAATGCAAGCCGCTCCCGTGTCGCACAATTCTTTCACCGCCAACTGGAACCCGGTGGGCGGCGCCGACGGCTACAAGCTGACGGTTACCGACGCTTCGGGCAAACCGCTCGAAAACTATAACGGAATCGTTGTTGCCGCCACGGTAAAAGAAGTTACGGGACTGTCGCCCGGCGCCGTCTACAAATACAGGGTAAAAGCGTACAAAGGCGATTTCGAATCGTCGCCGTCGGCCGAAATCACCGTAACGACACTTTTGGCAACCGGAACGAAAGACCCGACGGCCGCTGAAATGAAAATTTATCCGAACCCCGGCAGCGGGCTGTTTTTTGTCGAAGGAAAATTCCCGGACAACGCCACCGTTAAGGTAATCGCCGCCAACGGCAGTATCGTCGTGTCGACCAACATCACCGCCTCGCCGTTTGTGATCGATCTTCGCAGCCGGCCGCAAGGAGCTTATTTTGTGGTGATCGAAAAAGATTCGATGCGCCAAACGTTCAAAATCGTAAAAAATTGATTCGTGTTCTTCGTTTCCAAGTTTTACGCATCACCTCTCCACAAACCTCTCCCCCCGCCCCTCTCCACAAGGAGAGGGGAGCCCTTGCGCAGTTCTCGATCCCGACAGAAAGCGCGTCTCCCTCTCTCCTGTGGAGAGAGGGTCGGGGAGAGAGGTGATCAATAAAAAATTAAAAAAAGTTATCTTTAACATATATTTTCATCGTAAAAACTGATACCATGCGTTATATTTCACTGTGTTTTGTCATCACGTTTTTCCTGTTTTCCTGTCAAACAAGAAAATACACGCCCGACGTTGAAGGAACAACCGTTAAAATAACCTCGCTGCAACCGTTTGCGGGAGCCGACAATGTTCGTATCGAATGCGCCGTGCAAACGCTTGCCGACCTGCCCGGAGCAAAGTTTACCGCCGAAATATTCGATGTGAAAAACGGACGGCTTTTGTGGGAAGGGGAACTCGATAACCCGGAAATCAAGAAAGACGACAACTTAACCGTTACGACGCATGTAAAAGAATTGCAGCCCGATCTTTGGAGTCCCGCCACGCCCGCGTTATACTATTTGCGCGTCAAGGCGGGCGATGCGGTAAAAACCGTTCGTTTCGGGTTCAGAGATTTCACGATGAAAGACGGGCAATTTTATCTGAACGGAAACCGTATCTTTCTTCGCGGCAACGCCATCAACCCTCCGGGGAGAGGTATTCCGAAAGATGTGGAAGAAAGTCGGAAATTCGCGCAGGATTATATTCGTTTCCTGAAAAGCATCAACATCAATATCATCCGGATTCCCGAAGACCAAACTTGGGCCGATGTGTGCGACGAAGAAGGAATGATGCTGTACGGCGGACGCTATGGCCGCCCCACGACGGCCACCTCCGACGGCCCGCCCGCCGATTTCGAAAAAGCGATTCGGGCTTACAAAGAGGCCGATTTAGGTCCGTTTGTCCGCCACCCGTCCGTGATGATCTACACCATGTCGAACGAAATGCCGTACGAAGGCAAGCGGGGCGAAGAATACCGCACATTCCTGTCGAAAGCGCACGCGGCGCTCAAAGATTGGGACCCGAACCGGTTGTATATCGGCAATGCGGGCTACGGCTTGGGAAAATCGGCCGACGTGTACGATGTGCATCGCTATTGGGGCTGGTACTACAATTCGTTCCTCACGTACATGAACATGAGAGACGCGAGTATGTGGCAAAACGAGGGAAAAGACCAGCCGATCACGTTTACCGAATGCGTGGGCAACTACACCGGAGTCGACGGCCGTTTCAATCTTTGCTCGCGCACCAAACAGCCGAGTTCGCAAAAATGCTGGACGGGCCACGCTCCCGATTCGCTGCAAAGCCGAATAGCATTGGAATACCAATCGTTCGTGCTGAAAAACGCAACGGAACTGTTCCGACGGTTCAGAAGCCAAAACCCGAAACTGGCCGGCATCATGCCGTTCACCATCATGTTTTTCAATTGGAGCGACATTCAAAGTTTCGATCAAATGGGCGGAAAGCCGGTTACCGAGCAATTTCGCATATCGTATCAGCCCGTGCTGCCAAGTATAGAACTGTGGAAAACGCAGGTTTATTCGGGAACGGAATTGGAGTTCACGATTCATATCGTCAATGACGACGACCGTTTCCGATCGTTCGAAAACGGCGAAATTCGTTACAATTTGATTTCTCCGGAAGGAAAACCGGTCGTTACAGATAAAATCCTTGTCGCCGAAGTGCCTTACTACCAAACGGCAAAGTTTCCCGTTCGCATCCAAATTCCGGACGATTTGAAAACGGGCGATTACAAAATTAAGGTCGACCTGCTGTCGGGAGGCAAAGAAACCGCATACAACGAAGCAACGTTGTTTATCGCCGACAAAGCGGAACGCGAACCGAAAGTCAAACCCGAAAGAAAAATCTATGTGTACGACACCGGCGGAAAAACCAAAACACGTCTTTCCCTTTCGGGGATCGCGTTTACGGAACCGGGGCGCATCGAAAGCCTCGAAACGGAATCGACGCTGATCATTGCCGAAGATGCTTGGGACGAAACGCTTTCGAAACAATCGGCGCAATTGCGGCAATTCGTTCGCAACGGCGGACGTATCCTGTGCTTGAAACAGAACCATGAAACCTTCGATACGCAATGGCTTCCGACAAAAATCGAAATGTATCGGTTCAGCGCCAATGACGCGCTGTTCCCCGGCGTGATCGGGGTTTATGACGAGATGACATATCTTTCGCCGTCATTGGCTTACCGCGACGGGATGAACATCAATCCGGAACGTCCCGACCATCCCGTGTTTAAAGGAATAGATCGCGAAAGAATGAAACTGTGGTCGGATTATACGGATTACGATGAATCGAAATCGGGATTTCCGCAAATATACCCCGTAACGCAAGGATTCGAAATCAAGTCGACGGACATGAAAGGCGTGGCCGTGCTTGCCGATTACAGCCGCGCGCTGTCGGGCATCGCGCTTTGCGAAATGTTCGACGGGAAAGGCTCCGTGATCCTTTCAGGATTCGACCTGATCAATCGGTGCGACATCGATCCCGTTGCGGACAAGCTGTTTGCCAATCTGATCGCTTACACCGGTTCTGGCGAGCAACACGAGTGTTATTCCTTGATCGACAAACCGATCGTTTGGGGCGATTACGCTTCGGAACAAGGGTTGGTTACGGGCTATTACAACGGGTTGTTGTTGCACACGGTTCCGATCGTTCCCGAAAGTCTTAAAACCGAAATGCTCGTAAAAACCGATGCGGAAGGTTACCAAACCGCCGGAGGCGTCGGCGGGTGGAACAGCCGTCCGGGGATTCAATACGTTGCGCAAGGCCGTCGCCCGTTTGCTCCTTTCTCGTATTCGCGGGGCGGCAATTCCATTGTCAA
>JAVBRP010000150.1:0-10651 GCA_031547815.1 Bacteroidales bacterium
CATTACGTGATGGGCGGTTTCGCGTTCGGCGCGGTTTTCATGGCAACCGACCCGGTATCGGGTTCGCACACCGACACGGGCAAATGGATTTACGGTTTCCTGATCGGGTTCATCGCGGTATTGATTCGGGTGCTCAACCCAAGCTATCCCGAAGGCATGATGCTCGCCATCCTGCTGATGAATACTTTCGCCCCGTTGATCGATCATTACGTGGTGAACGCCAATATTAAAAGAAGATTGAAACGGGCGATCGTCAAGTATTAATTGAATGAAAAACATTATAGCAGATAAAATTCCGCAAATAGTGTTGCTTTGTAAAAAGCATCGCGTAACGACGATGTATGTGTTCGGGTCGGCAAATACCGATGCTTTTAATGAAAACAGCGATATCGACTTCCTTGTCTCATTTCGAAATGATGTCGGTTTGGATGAATATGCCGATAATTATTTTGATCTGATGTTCGAACTTGAAGAACTTTTCGGTCGAAATGTAGATATAGTTGTCGAAAAAACATTGGCCAATCCCTATTTTATCCGCAGTATAGAACAAACAAAGCAGTTGATATATGCGGCTTAAAATTCAAAGAATTAAAAAATTAAGAATTGTAACAAGATAAAAATGAAACAGTTCAGTAATCTGTATATTTTCTGCTTCTCGTCGGCGCTGGTGCTGATTGTTGCGGCAGCATTGTCCTTCACCGCGTTGACGTTGAAACCGCAACAGGACAAGAATATCGAGATCGAGCGCCAACAGAATATTTTGGCTGCTTTAGGCGTAGAAACGACCACGGCCGATGCGATGACGAAGTATCCGCAATACATCAAGCAAAGCATCGTCATTAAAGCCGACGGGAGTAAAGTCGAAGGCAAAACGGCCGAAGAAATCGATTTGAAAAAAGAGAACGCAAAACCTGAGGAAGAACGGTTGTTGCCGATCTACCTTGCCGAAAAGGACGGCAAGTCGTTCCTGGTGATCCCCGTGAGGGGAACAGGGCTGTGGGGCCCGATTTGGGGCAACGTGGCTGTGGAAAACGACATGAACACGGTGTACGGCACCACGTTCGATCACAAAGGCGAAACGCCGGGCTTGGGCGCCGAAATCAATACCGATGCATTCGAGCATCAATTCCAAAACAAGAAACTGTTTGACGATTCGAACAAGTTCGTTTCGATAAAGGTCGAAAAAACGGGAACTTACACACCCGACAGCCATACGGTGGACGCCATTTCGGGCGGAACCATCACCAGCAAGGGCCTCGAAGCGATGTTGAAAAACAGCCTCGAACCCTACCAAACTTATTTTTCACAACATAAATCGAACCAATAATGAGCGTATTTTCTTCAAAAAACCTCAAGCCGTTAATTGATCCCATCCTGAAGGACAATCCGGTAACGGTGCAAGTGTTGGGTATCTGCTCGGCGCTGGCCGTAACGGTCAAACTCGAACCCGCCATGGTGATGGCCTTGTCGGTAACGGCCGTAACGGGCTTCTCGAACCTGATCATATCGAGCATACGCAATTTCATCCCCAACAGCATCCGCATCATCGTGCAATTAGTGGTGATTGCGGCATTGGTAATCATTGTCGACCAGATTTTGAAGGCGTACGCTTACGACGTAAGCAAACAATTGTCGGTATTCGTGGGTTTGATCATCACCAACTGTATCATCATGGGCCGGTTGGAAGCGTTTGCGATGGCCAACAAGCCGTGGCCTTCGTTCCTCGACGGTCTCGGAAACGGCGCCGGCTACGGAATGATATTGATCATCGTGGCGTTTGTCCGCGAGTTGCTCGGCTCGGGAAGCCTGTTCGGTCAGAAAATAATTCCCCAATCGTTCTACGAATTCGGTTATCACAACAACAACTTGGTTATTCTCCCGCCGATGGCATTGATCATCGTGGGCGTGATCATTTGGATACAAAAAGCGAATACGAAAGAAGTAAAAAAATAGTTATACGATAGTTATACATTGGTTATACAATAGTTATACTTGGTTTTGCGGTTGTGAATTACGGCGCAATCGAAAATCAAAAATCAAAAATTAAAAATGGAAAACATAGTCAACATTTTTATCAAGTCGATTTTCATCGATAACATGATATTCGCATACTTCCTCGGTATGTGTTCGTATCTGGCGGTATCCAAAACGGTGAAAACGTCGATGGGATTGGGAATAGCGGTAACATTCGTGTTGCTGATCACCGTTCCCGTTAACTATCTGTTGGAAAACTACATTTTGAAAGCCGGCGCTTTGGCTTGGTTAGGCCCCTCGTTTGCCGACGTAGACCTCAGTTTTCTGAGTTTCATCATGTTCATCGCCGTCATCGCCGCCATGGTACAATTGGTGGAAATGATCGTCGAAAAATTCGCTCCCGCGCTCTATTCGTCGCTGGGCATTTTCCTTCCGCTGATTGCGGTGAACTGCGCCATCATGGGCGCCTCGCTTTTCATGCAGGAACGCGAATTCAACAATATAGGCGAAGCCACTTCCTACGCGCTCGGATCGGGCATCGGCTGGTGGCTGGCGATTATCGGACTGGCCGCCATACGCGAAAAAATGAGCTATTCGCAAATTCCCGCGCCTTTGAAGGGCTTGGGCATTACGTTCATCACCACAGGTTTGATGGCAATCGCTTTCATGAGCTTCATGGGAATAAAATTATAGACGCAACTTTCAAGATTCAATAATTCAAAGATTTTAAGCAATGATTTTGTTAGCCTCACAGTTGACCACCATCCTCACAAGCATGGTTGTATTTTTGATCGCCATATTGTTTTTGGTCATATTGTTGCTCTATGCCAAAAAGAAACTCGTTCCGCAGGGAAACGTCGTTATCGACATCAACAACGGTGAAGAAAAACTCGATGCGGCGCCCGGAGCGTCGTTGTTGGCCACCTTATCGGCGCAGAAAGTATTCCTGCCCTCGGCTTGCGGCGGAGGCGGCACTTGCGGGATGTGCAAATGTCAAGTGATTGAAGGCGGCGGAACCATTCTGCCTACCGAAGTCGGGTTCTTCACCCGCAAACAGGTACAGCAGGATTGGCGCTTGGGATGTCAGGTGAAAGTGCGCAACGACATGAAGATACAAGTGCCCGAAGAAGTGATGGGCATCAGGAAATGGGAATGCGAAGTGGTGTCGAACCGCAACGTGGCTTCGTTTATCAAAGAGTTTGTGGTGAAACTGCCCGAAGGCGAAAAACTGAATTTCAAGTCGGGCGGATACATCCAAATCGACGTCCCGAAATATGCCATGAGCTTCAAGGATATTGACGTGGAAGAGCGCTTCCGTTCCGAATGGGACAAGTTCAAAATGTGGGACTTGAAAATCAACAACACGGAGGAAACATATCGCGCGTATTCGATGGCCAACCACCCGGCCGAAGGCAACATCGTGATGCTGAACATCCGTATCGCCACACCGCCGTGGGATAAAGCCAAATGCACATGGACCGGTATCCCTCCGGGAGTGTGTTCTTCGTACATTTTCTCGCGCAAACCGGGCGATAAAGTGACGGTTTCGGGGCCTTACGGCGAATTCTTCATCAAGGACACCAAACGCGAAATGCTGTACATCGGCGGAGGCGCGGGTATGGCGCCGTTGCGTTCGCACCTGTTCCATCTGTTCCACACGCTGAAAACAACCGATCGCAAAGTTTCGTACTGGTACGGTGCGCGCTCGAAAAACGAAATTTTCTACGAAGAGGATTTCCGCGCCATCGAAAAGGAATTTCCGAACTTTACGTTCAACATCGCATTGAGCGAACCGCGCCCCAATGACAATTGGACGGGCTACGTAGGGTTCATCCACCAAGTGATTTACGATCATTACCTGAGCAAGCACGACGCGCCCGAAGACATCGAATACTACATGTGCGGTCCCGGCCCGATGGCTGCCGCCGTCGTCAAAATGCTCGACAACCTCGGCGTACCGAAAGAAATGTTGGCATTCGACGATTTCGGAAGTTAATCGTTTGCATGATTTTTGCAGGATTTTTATAAAACATTACTCATCATGAATATCGAGCATGTTAAACAAAAAAAAGTGCAGGAAGCAGAAGAGTTTTTCAAAATGCTTCGGATCGATGATAATTTCCTAATAGCTCCTCCGTATCAACCATATTCGGACTGTAAAGTAGAAAAAGGAAAAGTGCATTGGACAAGGTTGTCAAACAATACAACACCTTTCCTTATTATCGAATAATATGCCTACATGGAATGAAATATTAAAAGAAATTGGGGCGCAACCTAATGTATTTGATCTTGTTCGTAGAAAGTACATAGGTGAACTCGCCCAAAAAACAGGACGCAATTTAATTGTATATTACTCCGGTTGGCTGCAAAAAGGGTTTCTTGGTCAACAAGGTGTCAGATTTGACATTGTGGATTCCGATAAAATGGGATTTATGTCAACCATTAAAGGTTTGGATAGAAGCAAAGGACTGGATCTGATGCTTCATACCCCCGGAGGTTCCATCGGCGCTACCGAATCTATTGTCCACTACCTTAAAACAATGTTTGGAAACGACATTAGGGCTATTGTGCCGCAAATAGCCATGTCGGCAGGTACAATGATTGCTTGTTCGTGTAAAGAAATTGTGATGGGAAAGCATTCCAATTTAGGGCCGATAGATCCACAGATTAGCGGTATTCCCACACATGGCATTATTGAGGAATTTGACCGAGCAAAAAGGGAAATAGCCAATGATCCTAAAACAATACCGGTTTGGCAAACAATTCTATCCCGATATTCACCCACACTGATCGGTGAATGTGAGAAAGCGATTCGTTGGTCGGAAACAATGGTAAAATCGTGGCTCAAGGAGAATATGTTTATTGATGATCCCGAAAAAGATACAAAAGTCGAAGCAATAATAACTGAACTTGCGAGCCATGCATTGACTTTATCGCATGATCGACATTTGTCTATTGATATTTTGAAAAAACTTGGATTAAAAATAATATCTCTTGAAGACGATTCCGATTTTCAAGACAAAGTTTTGAGCGTTCATCATTCATGTATCATATCTTTAACGCAAACTACTGCTTATAAACTTATTGAAAATCATGACGGAAAAGCGTACATCCAACAAATTACCGGATAAGTTGCTTCCACGCATCATTGCCGTCGACGGCTTTTCTTCGTGCGGTAAAAGCACTTTCGCCAAAGCCATTGCCCAACGGTTGGGTTATGCTTATATCGATACGGGTGCGATGTACCGCGCCGTTACGTCATTTGCCCTGCAAAACGGAATGATCAGGAATAAGGAAGTGGACATTCCCGCATTGATCGGCCGATTGAACGACATCCGGATCACTTTCCGACGTAACGCCGACACGGGACAAAACGAAACGTTCCTGAACGACCGGTGCGTGGAACGCGAAATACGCGGAATAGAAGTTTCGGAATCGGTCAGCGAAGTGAGCGCCATCAAAGAAGTTCGCCAAAAATTGGTATCGCTGCAACAAGCGATGGGCAAAGACAAAGCGGTGGTAATGGACGGCCGCGACATCGGCACGAACGTTTTCCCCGATGCCGACATCAAGATTTTCATGACCGCCGACCCCGAAGTGCGTGTGCAACGCCGCTACGACGAACTGATCCAAAAAGGAATGCCCGCCTCGCGCGAAGAAATCCGCCAAAACATCGCCAAACGCGACCACATCGATCAAACACGCGAAGAAAGCCCGCTCAAACAAGCCGACGACGCAATCGTTTTAGACAACAGCAATATGACCCCGGAGGAACAGATGGTGTGGTTTGAGAAAATAATAACCTCCTCCCAAACCCTCCCCGCAAACGGCTGAGAAAAGCACTGCAAACGCGAACGGCGCAATTTCTCGCATAGTGTCGTGTCAATGAAATAATATCGTAACATCATTGGTAGCGGTAGCGATGGGATCAAGATGAAAAATATGCGGTATGATTGATAACACTGCACCAATCGTAAAAAAAACAACCGTAAAAATTATTACCAATCATTGATCATATCCCGAATAAATATCCTATATTTGTTCACTGAAAAAAAATAATGTTTTACTTTTAATACACATCTTTATGAGCAGTAAATCCGAAACCGGTCATGCCCGCAATGTAGGCAACCTGAAAACCATGGTTGCATTTCTCGAAAGTTTGGAACAAGCGTATCGACCCGCCAACACCGCGTTAGCCATCGAAATGCTCAAAGTCCTCATCAGCGAATCGGAGGAGAACGTCAAAACAGTAAACGCCGCCAACGTTAAGTACATCAAAGCAGTCGATGCCCGCCAACAAGCCTTTGCGCCGCTTGCCAAACTGACAACCCGTATCGCCAATGCGCTTGTATCGTGCAAAGCCGACAAACGCATCATCGATGCGGCAGCTTTACTCAACAAAAAGATAAGCGGGTCGAGAACCGCACCCAAGAAAACCGAGGAACAAAAAGAAGCGATGATTGCCGCCGGAAAGTCGGCCAAAGAAGCATCCACTTCGCAAATGAGCTTCGACCTCCGCATCGAAAACTTCGGCAAACTCATCATCCTGCTGAAAGAAACACCGCAGTACGCCCCCAACGAGGAAGACCTTACCTTGGCAAGCCTCGAAGCCCTGCTCGACCGCCTAAATGCCGCCAACGAAAACGTCGGAAAATATGCCGGACCGTTAGACATCGCACGCATCCGGCGCAACGAAATCATGTATGCGCCCGACAAAGGGATACCCGACACCGCCAAAGCCGTGAAATCCTACATCAAATCGGCTTTCGGCGCAACAAGCCCGCAATACAAAAAAATCGGCGGAATAAAATTCACGCGCACCCAATAACCGGCCGCAAGACTCGGCGGTAAAAATATTGTCCGAAAAGTCCGATATTGAAAAAATCGGCTTTTCGGACTTTTTTATTCAAATAAGGAATGAATACAAAATAATGGATCAAGCGCAAAAAAATATTGGCAGTGTAAAAATTCGCATTCGTTTATGCCCTGACGGGCAATTTAATTCTTATTGTACCTCCGTTCTATTGACCTTTTTCCCCTGAACGGGGAATTTACGTTACCGAAATTGTCCGTAGGACAAAAATGTCAATAGAAAAGGTTGCCCCAAACCGGCGATTGCCCGTCAGGGCATAAACTCGAGAGAGTTATACTTTTTCATTATCCCTGATAATCATTGATGGCGCGACCGCAATTTGTTTTTACAAATTCTGCACAATCATATTATCGATCATCATCTACTTTTTACTTTCTGTGATTGATTTTTTGCTTACCACGATTTATTTTTTACCTCCTGCTTTTAATTTTTTACTTCCTGCATTATATTTTTTCCCTCTTGTGATTTATTTTCTTCCTCTTGTGATTTATTTTCTTCCTCTTGTGATCTATTTTTTTCCTCTTGCGATCTATTTTCTTCCTCTTGCGATTTATTTTCTTTCTCTTGTGATCTATTTTTTTCTTCTTGTGTTTTATTTTCTTCCTCTTGCGATTTATTTTCTTCCTATTGTGTTTTATTTTTTACCTCTTGTGCTTTAATAATTACCTCCTGCAGCATATTTTTTGCCCATTGTGTTTTATCTTTTATGCAATCCGGCAAAACAACCGATTGCTTCCGTACGCTTTTTCTTATCTTATTTTTCATAATCGGCCGTTGCATCAATGCGAAAGGCCCACGTAAACGTCACCTTTGCAACCCGATACGATCATCCCGGGCAGCGAAAGCTGCAACCGATCCCGAGCCGCGAACCCCGCACGGCTCGCCGAAGACAACCGGCGACAACTTAATGGAGAAGACAATCATCTCAAAATCGACAGGATACCGTACTTCTTGCAGTATAATTTCAGGCTATGCGACATGGCGTCTTTGCGAGAAAATAAACCACGCAAAGACGCAAAACGAGAATAATAAAACTTGACCTTGCGAGGTAAAATCGCGGAAAACCCTCACTCTCCGAACACCTTCAGCTTCGGGTAGCTTCCGGCGGCGGCTTGCCACACCCTTGCATCGAAGCCTTCCGGTAAGTTTCGGCCCGTCAGCTCCTCTGTTGTCTTGGCAATGACGCCGCGGTCGATCTGATCGTTCTCGTCCCGGCCGATACCCGTATTTTGGCGCGTGCTCTCCGTGTCGAAATAACAAGTTGTGATAGTCGCGTTCACGCTTCTGTTCCACCCGGCCAAACCGCCCGCCCGTCCTTCGGATTTCACCGTCCCCGTGGCATAACAACTTTGCAGCACAGCCTGATTCCACCCGACCAAACCGCCGGCGCACATCTTTCCTTCAACGGCCCCCGTGGCATAACTGTCGATAAGCATCCCTTCCTGCTCGCCGATCAAACCGCCCGTCGATTCGTCGCCCGTAACGTTGCCGGAAGCGTAGCATCCGACAACCGCGCCGCCCGAATATCCGACCAAACCGCCGATACCGTAGTTGAAAACATCGAACCCGCTCACCGAACCGGTAGCATAGCTGTGTTCTACGATGGTTCTGCTTCCGGGATAACCGTTAAAACCGATCAAACCGCCCACATCGAAACTGCCGGCAACATTACCTTCGGCCCGGCAACGCGACGTCTTCCCGCCGTGTTCGCCCACCAAGCCGCCCACCGACTCTTCGCCTTTCACCGTCCCGGTGGCATAACTGTCGAAAATGGTGCCGCCCGAATACCCGGCAAGCCCGCCGATGCAATAATTTCCTTTTCCGCTGCCGGTCACCTCGCCCGAGGCGCTGCAATTACCGACGATCGCGGCGCTTTGTATGTAGCCGTTGAAACCGATCAACCCGCCCACATCAAAAAAACCCTTTACATTACCGCCGGCGCTGCATTCCGAGATCATCCCGCCGTCGGCCCAACCTGCCAGCCCGCCGACCCATTCTTCGCCGGTAACGTTTCCGGAAGCGTCGCAATTGCTTACGATGCCGTTGTTGCGACCGATCAATCCCCCTACATTCCAGATGCCGTATACCGGCCCCGAAGCCCGGCAATTCTCCGCAATACCCGACATCTTGTCGCCGTTGTTTCCGATCAGCCCGCCCACATCGCTGCCGGCGCCGTGCACCGTTGCTTCCGTCCGGCAATAGGTAATCGTTCCGTTGCTGATGCCCGCCAATCCGCCGACACAATCGCCCGTCCCGATGACGCTGCCCGCAACCCGGCATCCGGACACGGCGCCGTCCGTCAACTCGCCGACCAACCCGCCGACAATCAGTTTCCCTCTGACGTAACAATTCGTTATTTCAAGGTTTTCGATATACGCGCCGGCACCGCAAACGCCGAATAATCCGCAATAAGCGGCTCCTTTCGTGATCGTCAAATTCATCACCTTATGTCCGCCGCCGTGCAGATAACCGCAAAACCGCCCGGTATCGTCATCGCCGTTCTCTCCCTTGCGCCCCACAGGCGTCCATTCTCTGCCTGCCAGATCGATATCGGCCGTTATGCGGAAATGTTTGCCCGCACAATTGTTGCCGGCATTCACCTGCTTTGCCAGATAGGCCAATTGTTCCGCCTTTTCGATGACAATCGGATTATTTTCGGAAAAACCCTTCCCGTTTTCTTCGAATGCAACCGTTCGATCGGCCCATTCGCCCGTCGTTACCCGCTTTTTATCGACAGGAATGGTCGGCTTCCGCACAAATAACGTGCGCTCGGGCCGTTCGCGTTCCTTCCGGCTCCGTTTAACCGTCTTTCCGGAATCGGCCGGCGAAACAGGCCGATTCTCGTTCTGGGCGTCCGCCTCTCCGCACATCGCAACCAAAAATACCGATAAGAAGAAATAATATAGCGCTTTTTCCATTTTCACTTTATATTTTGCCGAACAAACATCTTTCAAACAAGCATGTCCGCAGATCAAATCGTATACGAGAAATAAGACCGGAAAGTTACACAATAATTTTAAAAGGCATCGAAATCCGGGAAAATTATACCTTGCAGGTTGAGGAACGCGAACAAAATAACATACCCGGTTTCCCGCAGACGGCGCGGAATTACACAACGTAACATTACCTCGTCACAACATGCAGTTGTTTATCGTTGATATGAAGTAAAACACAAACGAAACCGTTGTTTCCCCAAAAAACTATCGTTGACCTGCCCCTCAATGATAGTTTTTTCGTTTATAACGCTTACCTTTACGCTCGATAACCTATTCATTCCTGCATCCGATTATGAAAACATTTTTGAACTTAAAACTCTTCGGGTTCTTGCTTTTTGTTGTGTCGATTTTGCCTTGTTCGGCGCAAAAGGAGAATCTTACGTTGTTTGATTATTGGCCTTACTACGGCGATATGTCTTGCTCGTTGTATCAACAAATATGCGCCCGTGCGTACGAACAAATAGACGCGCGCAAATCCGCCGTCGAAAAATTGACAACCAAGGCCGATTGGGAACGCCGTCAAGCGGAAATGAAAAAGACGCTGGCCGACATCGTGGGGCCGTTTCCCAAACGGACGCCGTTGAATCCCGTGATCACGGGAAAAATAGACCGTCCCGATTTCACCGTCGAAAAACTGTATTTCGAGTCTCGTCCCGGATACCACGTAACGGCGGCGCTGTATGTTCCCAAGGCGGGAAAGGGGAAGAAGCCCGCCATTCTGTACTGTTGCGGGCACAGCGCCGACGGATTCAGAGCCGCGGCCTATCAAAAAGCCGCCGTTAACTACGTCAAGAAAGGATTCGTCGTG
>JAVBRP010000014.1:0-4107 GCA_031547815.1 Bacteroidales bacterium
AGCAACTAAAGACGCACCGAATGCCGTTGAAACCTATCGGCGCATTTTGGCGCAAGCCCCCGACACATCGGTGGTGGTGGTTACGGTCGGGTTCTTCACCAATTTATCGGCGCTTCTGCAATCCTCCGCCGACGGTTACAGTCCGTTGGACGGGAAAGCGTTGGTTCGGAAAAAGGTGAAACGGTTGGTTTCCATGGCGGGAAAATTTCCGCAGGGACGGGAATTTAATGTTCATTGCGATTCGGCGGCTTCGAATGTCGTTTTCGAGCACTGGCCTACCCGCATTCTGTTCAGCGGTTTCGAGATCGGCGAAAAGATTCTTACCGGAAAGCGCCTGATTGCTGCGGATATTCCGAATACGCCTGCAAAGGAGGCATTCACGATCTGTTTGCGTCAAGGCGATTTCGACGGCCGCCAAAGTTGGGATCAAACCGCTGTTCTGGCAGCCGTACGCGGTACGGGCGAATATTTCGGTACGACAAAAGGACGCATATCGATTGCGGCTCGCGGTGCAAACACTTGGCAGGACGATCCCGCAGGTCCGCACGAGCATTTGACTTGGAAAATGCCGATCGATGAATTGACAAGGATTATCGAAGCTTTGATGATGCACCGATCATCAAAGAAATAATCGATTTCTGTTACGTAAATAATGAGTTATCAAGTTTTTACCCCGACCCTAAAGGGAGTTTCGGTGTGCCGGAATACCGAAACTCCCTTTAGGGTCGGGGTGAAAATCAAAAAGGATTTCGTATTTCTGAAAACCTCAAAGTTTCAAATCTTAACCGGGAAATTCGGAATTATTCTTCCGCAAGCGGGACGCTGAAATAGAAAGTAGTGCCGATGCCTTCTTTACTGTCCATCCATATTTTGCCGTGGTTGTGCTCCACAAAGTCCTTGCAAAGCATCAAGCCGAGACCTGTTCCTTTTTCTTTCTCGGTGCCCGGAGTCGTAAAATTGGACATGGCAAACATTTTTGCCTGATTTTCGGGACTGATGCCCACGCCCGTATCTTTGACGGAAACAATAACAAACCTTTCTTTTGTCAGGGCTTTGATGGTGATGATCCCTCCGCTGTGCGTGAATTTTAAAGCATTCGAAATCAAGTTGCGAAGAATGATTTTCAGCATTTCCACATCGGCGCATACTTTTACGGACGTTTTCAACGAATTGTCGATCACGATGTGCTTTTGCTCGGCTTGCATGCGATAAAAGTTGATGCTGTCGTCGATTACCTTTTGCATGTCCGCTTTCTCGAAAATCGGCTCGATTCCTTTTAATTGATATTGCGACCAATGAAGCAGGTTTTCGAGCATGGTCGATGTATTTTCCACGCGCGAAAGCAGTTTGCCGAAAAAATCGACCAAATCCTTACGGGCGATATTGTTGGCATTGAACAGACCCAACAGGGCTTGCAAGGAGGACATGGGACTGCGCAAATCGTGCGAAATAACCGATAAAAGTTTATCTTTCACGGTATTGCTTTTTCCCAAATCGGCATTTTCTTGAATCAGCCGTTGGTTTTCTTCGGAAAATTTATCGGCCAATTCGGCTAATTCGGCCAATTGATGCTCGTTTTCTTTAATTTCCTCGCGAGTAGCATCATTCAATCGTTTTTTCCGGACGTACAAATATGTCTGTACAATACCGATAATTATTGCCAAACACGCCAAACCGGCCAGCCCGGCAATCATGCGGCTGCGCGACGCTATTTTTTGTTCCGTTGCCCGGAGTTTTTCTTCCGTTTCCGTTATTTGCCGGCGTATAGAGTCCGTATCGTAACGTTTTTGCATCTCCAAGGCCACTTGTACCTTTTGATCCGCATACAATCGATGCGTTATTTCTTCTTTTTCCTTCAGGCGCTTGAACGCCGACCGATAGTCGTTTTTCGACATATCGATTGCGATCAAAATCTCATAATAATAAATTACCGAAGCCCAATCTTTTTTGGATTGAGCGGTCGACATATTTTGCTCGGCCAATTGATATGCGGCTTTGTAATCGCCCTTGTCATAAAGCAATTGTACCGCCTCGTCCTTTCGACCGGTTTCCGGCAATAAAGAATCCCCGATTTGCTTTTCTCGAGCCGATATTGCGGTTTCGGCGTATGCATACGCCGACAGGCCGGAAGATAGTATTATCCACAGCCACAAGCACGCAATCCAACCATTTTTACGACATTCGGTCATTTCAGATAATGATGATATTGATTGTATACGAAATGTTTGAAGAAAAGTTTGCCGTATTGCCAATTTTCTTGATAATCGCAAAAAAAGAATCCGTTTTTCGACAAGGAATATTAATTTTGTCCGCGGAAAAAATTTGAAGTTTCAGGTTTAAAGTTTGAAGTTTAAAGTTTCAGGTTTAAAGTCTTATTACCACTAAATTATCTAAAGGGTACTTATGCAAAGCGCGGTAAACAGAGGTTTACCTTTAGGGGTCAGGGGTAAAACAACGCAATAGATGCTTTTCGGAGCGGACTCAAGTTTCAAACGCCGTCAATCGTCACCAATCAACCGTCACTGATCAAAAAATCCGTGTCATCCGCATTCCGGTAATCAAAAATTGAAAATTAAAAATCAAAAATACTAAAATGGCCACACTCAAAGCATTCAAAGGCATTCGTCCCGTAAAGGATAAGGCGGCAACCATAGCATCGCTGCCGTACGATGTGATTAACCGCGCCGAAGCGTTCAAAAAAGCGGAAGGCAATCCGTTGTCGTTTCTGCATGTGATCAAACCCGAGATCGATCTTCCCGAAACTGTGGACGAACACGATCCGGAAGTGTATCTCCGAGGCAGCGCGAATTTCCAAAAGCTGATCGCCGACGATGTTTATCGCACCGACGATTCGGAAAAACTGTATGTCTACGCGCAAACAATGAACAGCCGCACGCAGTACGGCATAGTCGGCTGCGCTTCGGTAGACGATTACATGAACAACGTGATCCGCAAGCACGAATTGACGCGCCCCGACAAGGAAGAGGATCGCAAAAACCATATTCGCGTGAGCAACGTGAACTACGAACCGGTGTTTTTTGCTTATCCGGCCGGTGCCGAAATCGACGCCATCGTGGCGAAAACGGTTGCCGGCCCGGCCGAGTACGATTTCACGGCCGACGACGGCATCGGGCACCAATTTTGGATTATCGACGATAAGGCGATGATCGATCGGATCATCCGGCTTTTTGCCGCCATCCCGAACACGTACGTGGCCGACGGGCATCATCGCACGGCTGCCGCGGCATTGGTGGGCGCCGAACGTCGCAAAGCGAATCCGGATCACACGGGCAACGAGGAATACAATTATTTCCTTGCCGTTCATTTTCCGGACAACCAACTGAAAATATTCGATTACAACCGTGTGGTGAAAGACCTTAACGGCCGTTCGGAAGCGGATTTCCTGAAAGAACTCGAAAAAGGCTTCGCGGTGGAATGCAAGGGAACGACGGAATATCGTCCCGCCGCGCTGCATGAGTTCAGCATGTACATCGGCGGAAAGTGGTATGCGCTCAAAGCCAAGCAGGGCAATTATAACGACAGCGATCCCATCGGTTGCCTGGATGTGACGGTGCTTTCGGATTTGGTGCTGACGCCGATTCTCGATATTACCGATTTACGCAATTCGAAACGAATCGATTTTGTGGGCGGCATCCGCGGATTGGGCGAATTGAAGCGCCGCGTGGATTCGGGCGAAATGGCTGCCGCTTTTGCGCTGTATCCCGTCAGCATGAAGCAACTGATTGATATTGCCGACACAGGGAACATCATGCCGCCGAAAACGACCTGGTTCGAACCGAAGCTGCGCAGCGGGCTGGTGGTGCACAGTATTGTTTAGTTTGAAATAACCACTGAGACACTAAGGACACAAAGCATTTTATGATTTTCTTTGTGTTCTTAGTGTCTCAGTAGTTCAAAAATCGTTGATTTGATTACGGGATTACAGAACCAACGCATCAAAGATGCCGTAAAACTGAGCAAAGCGCGTGAGCGTCGCGAACGAAACCTTTTCGTTATCGAAGGCGCGCGCGAATTATCGTTGGCTTCGGAAGGCGGCTACGACATCCGCGAATTGTTTGTGTGCGACGATTTGTTGACCGACGAAGG
>JAVBRP010000212.1:0-9611 GCA_031547815.1 Bacteroidales bacterium
CTCAACCCGAATGTCAACCCGCCAACGCCCCAAAGAGCGCCGAAGCCCATTACTTTCCATGCAACCGTGGAGCCTTGCACGTCGGTGGTCGCCAATATTTCGCACAACGTATGACCGTCGGGCACGGCGATCAACGCGCCCAAAAGCGGAAACACCAGCCATGCGAAAATGCCTTGCGTCAGCCAAAAGCATTCCCACGCCCAATTTTTTACTTTGTTGATGGGGACGTACGAGCTTGATTGCCCGAAACTTCCCACAGCGATAATCAATAAACCGATAAGTGTGTTCATGTAGATGAGATTAATTTTTTTCGGCTTCCGTTTAGCGGAAAGCACAACAAAGAAAATCAAAATATTGTCGGAAAATACACCGAAGCCGGTAAAAATTTACGCAACCGATTGCGTAGCGCCGGATGGAAAGAATATCAAAAACATAACGGAAAATTTTTTAACGCTTTTATAGTTGATTTTGAAAGATAATTCGGTATATTTGTCGTTAGTTTTTGATTCATGATAAGCAATAGAGAGTTGTTTTGCGGTTATTCCGAAAATAAGCAATTAATTTGATGTCATTAAAACTTATACAAATATGAAAAAGTTAACCTTTATTTTTATTGGTGTTGCAATTGGTTTTTGTTCATGCAAAAAACCCGACACAACTCCAATTCAAAATTCCGGAGAAGTCATCTTCGGTCCGTTAAAATTCGAATTGGGTTCGATGCAAAAAATATTGGACGGATATATCGTAAAAGCCATTGCGTTCGATTCGAAAGGGAATGCATGGATAGGGACTTTTAATCAAGGAGTTATTCGATATAATGCGCAGGAAACCGTGATATTTAATTCCGATAATTCAATAATTCCCAAAGATTTTGTAATTTGGGATATTGCAGTCGACAAAAACGACAATGTTTGGGTCGGAGGAACCGAGGGATTGTTAAAGTACGACGGCAAAAAATTTACGCTTTATAATTCCCGGAACACGGCAATGCCCGAAGATGTTGTTTGGAACATAGCGGTCGATTCCAAAAATAATATTTGGTTGGCCTCATGCAGATTCCGGCAAGGAGGATTAGCAAAATACGACGGAGCTGAATGGACGGCATACACGCCCGGCAATTCGGCTTTACCGACCAATTCCGTAAAAAGCATTGCAATCGATCGATCGGATAATGTTTGGTTGGCGTTGAGTGATGAAATCAATGAAGCGTATTTGGTAAAAATTTCAAATAACAAATGGAACGTATATGCTGAAAAAGAATTGGGCTTTAAACCGTTTTATTTTGGTGATATTGAATTTAACAGTAAGAATTGTCTTGTAGGGGCGATTGACCATTCTATCGGTGGTAGCTTGGTGACTCCCCCTCCCCATTTTTTTACTTTCGACGGTAAAACAACAACTTTATTATCGTGCGATGATGCTTATATTCACATCAGCAAGCCAAAGATAACCATCGATCATAACAATTATGTTTGGCACTATGGAGTAAATTCTGACTGCGGCGTATGGGTCGGTGAACGTTGGAAAAAATTTGATCGCTCCGAATTTGGCGGATCGTCCGTGTGGGCATTAAAAGAAGACGCCCGTAAAAGAATATGGTTCGGCACCGAGGATGGGATTTATATCCGATGATGATACGCAACTGAACTCGGTTTTCGAATTTCGCGAAGGCAACCAATGCAGGAACATTTTGAAATTTAGCGCGTTACGCCATTAATTATTGAAGCCCGGGATTATCGTACCGGGTTTCAACATTGTCGGTGCCATGGGCCTCTTTACCGCTTTTGATACAGCGCTTTATCGTCTTTATGAAAGCTCAGCGGCGGGTTTTCTATATTGAACGCCTGCCAAACCCAAATAGTGGTAAGCGCCCCGTTTTGTGTGCCGTAGAAAGATGTCAGTTTTGAGTTTTTGCTGATGTCCAATTCGGGGCCGAGCGCATTACTGTTGCAAAACAGCGTCCTTAATTCCGTATTGGCAGTCAAATCCAAAGCCGTAATTTTGTTTTCGGAACAGTTGAGGGAAGCTAATTGCTTGTTTCCCGCAACATTCAATGCGGTTAATTTGTTGTTGTTGCAAACCAAGTTGGTCAATTCCGTATTTTGGGAGATGTCCAGCGAAGTCAGCCTGTTGGTGCCGCAAATCAAGTTGGTCAACTTTACATTTTTGGAAACATCCAGCAAGCTCAACGTTACATTGCCGGAGCAATTCAATGCGGTTAACTCCGTATTTCCGGAGACAATCAATGTCGTTAATTGATTTCCGGGACAACTCAACTCGTCCAATCCGGTGTTTTTCGAAACATCCAGTGTTGTCATCCCGATATAACCGCAACTCAAATCGACTAACTTGCTATTTGTTGAAACATCCAACGATTTCATCGGATTGTTGTCGCAATACAACGTGACCAAATTCGCGTTCAGCGCCACATCCAATGCCGACAGTTGGTTATCGGAACATCTCAGCTTCGTTAAAGTCGTATTTTTGGAGACATCCGCCTCGGTCAATAAATTTTGCTGGAAATCCAACTCGTTTAATTCCGTATTGTTCGAAACATTCAATGCCGAAAGTTGGTTTCGGTTGCACCACAACACGCGCAGTTTCACGTTTTTGGAAACATCCAAAGCGGTAAGTTTATTATCGGAACATTTGATGTCCGTTAATCCGACAAAATATTCGATTCCCGCCAAAGATGCGATTTCCTTAGCGGTGACATTCATCGGACGGTTTACCGCGGCAGCTTCCGTAGCCGACAGTTTGCCGTCGCCGTTCGTATCGTAATTGCTCAGGCAAAAGGTTCTGAAAGCGGGATCGGTCAATTTGTCCGTAATATCGGCATCGGGAGCAAGCCCTTTCTGGGTGATCCTGATGGTCAACGGCCCGAAGCCTTCGCCGGCCAACATCAGTTCCGCAACGCGGTCGACGAGGCTCGTGCTTTCGATTACGGTAACGGTAACCGTGGTATCGCCGGCGCCCGACAACGGATCAACGGTAATCCACGGAATATTTTCCTCGCCCGAAATAGTCCACGCCATTTGAGCGGTAATCGTCAATGTTTGGCCTTCCTCGGGGACGGCTTCGAAAGTCAGTTCGCCGGGCGAAACCGAAATAGGCGCCGGATCGTCCTTATCACACGAAAACACCAAAAATGCCAAAGCGAATACAACAAAAAATACCTTCTTCATGGATGAATCAATTTTATATAGTTATACGTTGGTAAACATGTTCGGTTTCGAAATTTTATGTTTGGGGATTATAATTCGGCCGTGCCAATATCCTCATAAACAAAAACACTCGGAACTTGTTTAAAATGAACGAAAAATGATTTTCGGCCGACGCCGATATGATTTTTCTCCCTTATCCCGTCAACCGACCTGTGCGGATGAGTCCGTCCGGTCGGGCGCGAGCGGGAAAACAAGCCTATGCAAGGACGGGCTTGGTATGTGTTATTTATAAAATATAATCGGGCTCTAAGAAAAAAGTTATCTTTGCAGCCTCTTTATAGAGAATAATTTTTTTGTAATATCAACAGGATTAAAACACAAGTAAAAAATGAAAAAGGTTAATGTAGTGATAGCATTAGTGATGAGTGTATGTATTCTTTTGCAAGGTTGCGCGAGCATGAGCAATACCGCCAAAGGAACGGCAATCGGTGCGGGTACGGGCGCTGCTGTCGGCGCCGGAATTGGCGCACTGGCCGGCAAAGGCAAAGGCGCTGCCATCGGGGCTGCCGTCGGTACCGCTGTCGGAGCCGGAGCAGGCGCTTTGATCGGCCGCAAAATGGACAAACAAAAAGCCGAATTGGAAAAGATCAACGGAGCACAAGTGGAAGACGTTACCGACGTTAACGGCCTGCAAGCCATCAAAGTTACGTTCGACAGCGGAATTTTGTTCGACAGCGGAAAAAGCGTGTTGAGCGAATCGTCGAAGACTGCACTGAAAAACTTTGCAACGTCGTTGAAAAGCACTCCCGAAACGGATGTTACGATTTACGGACATACGGATAACACCGGAAGCCGCGAAGTGAACGAGAAACTCTCGCGCGAACGCGCCGAATCCGTGGCAAGTTATCTGAAATCTAACGGTGTGGACGGCAACAGATTGACCACTGCCGGCAAAGCATACGACGAACCCGTAGCCGACAACAGCACCGCTGCCGGTCGTGCACAAAACCGTCGCGTAGAAGTGTACATTGCCGCCAACGAGAAAATGATCAAGGATGCCGAAGCCGGCACTTTGAAATAAGTCGATTCGACGGAGCCGGGAAAGTACATAAACCGGTTTGCAAAAAAAAATCGAGCGGCAAAACGTCGCTCGATTTTTTTATTCCGTCAATTCGTGCCTCGCGGACAAATATCTACTTCGGCAACGACAATTTCACCTTTTTCCGGGTGATGATTTTCCCGTTTCTGCCTTTTATTCGAATAACCACTTGCCGGTATGTTCTCAAAAAGTCCTCGCGCTCATACAGACGGGTAAACTCCACCAAAAATTCATAACCCGTTTGCGGCGACAGTCCGAGCGGAAAAACATCTTTATCGCCCGGAGCCACGATCTTAAAACGCCGTTTGGTTTTATGCGGTTGGCGAAATTCTATTTCCGGAGTGTCTATTTCGACGATTCCTCCGGAAATGTTCCGCACTTTGACCGCCATTTTCAACCCGCCCGAATACCAGACTTTTTTCCGGATACGCAACGGATTGGCTTTGTGCCGACGGTATGCGTGCCAAAGCAGGAAAACGACAACGATGACCGTCACAAGGATCATCATCCACAACATGCGTTCGCCCGCAGGCGACATGTATTTATTGAGAGGAACAAAAACCGATATCATAATAAAATTGTTTACGCTTCCGGCAACGGAACGTTCCGAAAAGAAAACGGAGCAAAAATACGGAAAACGCACGCGATATTGCTATACGCCGAAAGATATTTTCGGGAGAAATCTTTTTCGATGTGCCATGAATCAAAAATAACGGGCGATGGTGATGTAAAATAGGCCATTCGACATGGTCGCCGATTTTTCGCAAATATATTTGTTGTATCTTTGCAAGCAAATGTTCGATTTGTCTTTGTACCGATATCATGAAAGCAAATCGCCAAATCGTAAGCAAGCATGCGGAATCGATTATTTTACCCGTTCCGGAAATGTTCCGGGCTAAACCGAATTCAAAAATGAAACTATTAAGAACATTCATTGCACTATACCTTGTCGCATGGTGCGTCGGGTGCGCTCCGAAATCGGGAACCGGCAGCAGCGCGATGACGGCGGCCGATTCGATTCGTTTTCTGATCGATCGCAGCCGAACAACCGGCGACACGCCGGCATTGAAAGACGCCGAACGTGCGGCGAAATTGGCCGGCGACGCCAAGGTCAACGATACGATCGTATTTGCCGCTCAGGTCAATCTGGGAAACGTTGCCGCAAAATCGGGAAATAACGCCTTGGCGCTGTCCGCTCTTCGCGATGCGTTGCCGTACGAGAAAAAAAGCAAACCCGCATCCGTTGCCGCCGCTTATAACCAAATGGGAAAAATTTACCGCGAGCAGGGATTGCACGCCAATGCGCTGGATTGTTTCGTGAAAGCGTTGAATATCGGCGACCGGAAAAACGACCCCGCAACGCAAGCCGCATCCTTCCGAAACATCGGCACCGTATACCACGATCAAGGCAAATACGAACAAGCTGAGGAACAATACAATTTAAGCCTGAAGCTTTATGCATCGTTGGGCAACAGGGACGGGCAGGCCGATTGCTTCAATAATTTAGGCGCTTTGTATCAGAATACGGAACAGTATGACAAGGCGCTCGAATATTACCGGAAAAGCGAGGAAATATATTCGGCGGCGGGCAGCAATCTGTTGTTCAGAACCGAATGCAACATCGGGCAGATATACGACAACCGCGGCGAAACCGAGAAAGCGCACGAATATTATTTCCGTTCGCTGAACGGCTGTAAAAATGCGCCCGACGCCAAATCCGAAATCGCCGAGATATACAATATCATCGGAATGTCGTACGAAGACTTCGGAATGGTCGATTCGGCGGTGTATTATTACAACTTGGCCGGCGAAACGGCGCAAAAACTGAATTTATACGAATCGCACCAATTCGCATTGGGGCGGCGGGCTTTGCTCTATGCATCGAAACAACGCTTCCGCGAAGCGTATAACGACCAAGTGTCGGCAAACGAGCTGTACAAACAGGTCAACAACAAGGAAACAGTCGAGAAGTTTGTCCAAAAATACATGCAGTACGAGTTCGACCGTCAGCAAAAGGAGCGGGAATACAGAGAACGACAGCAACGGCTGATGATCGGGATACTTACCGTGGCGGTATTGCTGGTTTGCGTGGTTGCCGTCCTCATATTCAGGAACGCGAAACAAAAGGAGCGGCTCAACGCGCAACTGAATCGGGCCAACGCCGATCTGAACCAATCGAATATTCAATTGAATCAAGCCAAAATCGAATTGGAAAAGACCAACGTCATGTTGGAAGAAACCAATACCAAACTGACGGACAGCATCAATCTTGCAAAACTGATACAGGAAGCGGCGTTGCCCGCGAAGGAATATTCCCGCAAAGTCCTGCACGATCATTTTGTGCTCTACAAGCCGTGCCATACCGTCAGCGGCGATTTCTACTGGATGGTGCAAAAAGACAACCTCATCATCGTTGCCGCAGCCGACTGCACGGGGCACGGCGTACCCGGAGCCTTGTTGAGCATGCTGGGCATGTCGTCGCTCAACGAAATTGTCAGCCGCCAGGACATTCCCCAAGCCGATGTGATCCTCAACTTATTGCGCGAGAAAATTAAAAAATTTGTGGATCATTCGGATAACGAACTGATCAAACTCAACGGAATGGACATTGCTTTGGTGATTATCGACAAAGACAAGCAGGAACTGGAATATGCCGGAGCAAATAATTCGTTGTTGTTGATACGCGACGGAGAAATGACGGAGAAAAAAGCCGACCCCATGCCTATCGGGTTGTATGTGAAAGAAGTACCGTTTGCAGCCGAACGGTTTGCTTATCGGACGGGCGACATCATTTACATGTATTCCGACGGATATGCCGATCAATTCGGCGGCCCGGACGACAAAAAATTCTTCACGAAAAGGCTCAAAAGATTGATCGTCGCAATAAGCGACAAACCCATGGCCGAGCAAAGCCGCATATTGAACGAAACCCATTGCGAATGGAAGGGAAAGAAAGATCAAACCGACGACATTCTGGTGATGGGGATCAAATTGTAAAAAAATGCCGACGGATGTAACAAAAGCATATAGTAGTGCGTCTTCATATAAATTAAACAAATCTTAATGATCATGAAAAATTTATTGATTCTTGGTTTTCTGACAATGTTCTTATTTACCGATTGCATCGCTTTTAACAGGAAAGTCAAAGGAAGCGGAACGGTAACAACAGAAAAACGCGAAGTATCTCCGTTCGACAGGATCGAAATCGACGGCGTTTTCAAAGTATTCCTTTCGCAAGGCGATAACGAAAGCGCCGAGGTGGAAATCGACGACAATCTGCAACAATATGTCGTGCTGAAAAACGAAGGTCGCAAATTGGTTTTGGAGATCAAAGACGACATTAATTTCAGCAAAACCACCAAAAACAACGTGTACATCACGGTGAAAAACATCAACGAGCTGGATATTGAAGGCGTTTGCACGGTGGAAACGCAAACTCCGCTGAAATGCGCCGATTTTAGTTTAGAAGTGAACGGGGTTACCAACGGCAATTTTGAAATATATTGCGACAAGTTGAATGCCGACCTCGACGGCGTGGGCAACATCAAGCTGCGCGGCGAAGCAACGGAATTAACCGTGAAAAAAGACGGCGTGGGCAGCTTTAATTCGGAAAATATGAAAGCCGTCAAAGTGAATATCAGAAATTCGGGCGTCGGGAGCGCAAGCGTTTACGCGTCGGAAGAACTGTCGATGAAAAATTCGGGCGTCGGATCGATCACCTATTCGGGCGATGCCGTTATCAAAGACCTCGATTCGGACGGCATCGGTAAAATCAAGAAGGCAAAATAACAAATCGGAACAGAAAAAGAGTATTTTTGTCCTGATTTCGCAACGAAGCATTATTTCACGCTTCTCAATTGCGAAATCGAAAATCTTTGTATCCTGAAAAAAATGATCATCGCCAATCCCATATTCGATACCGTGTTCAAGCGCCTGATGGAAAACAATCGGGTGGCGCGTTTTTTCGTGGAAACGCTCATTGACGAGCCGGTTGAAAGTATCACACTTACACCGCAGGAACACACTTATTTCAAATCTCCCCAAACCATTGCCGAGTCGGGTTTGACTGCCGAGGAACTCGAAAACATCAAGTTGCTTTCGATTATTCGATTCGATTTCATCGCCACCATTCGCACAGCCGCCGGGTATAAAAAAGTGCTGATAGAGATACAGAAAGCGCGAAATGCCGTCGACCTGATGCGTTTTCGTACTTATTTGGCCGAACAATACAAACGCAAGGATATAATAGAGGAAGACGGTAAGAAGTTGGAAGAGCCGTTACCCATCATTACCATCTATTTGTTAGGTTTCGAACTTACCGAAACGGATGCGGTTGCCATCAGGGTAAATCGAACTTATTGCGATATGATTGCCCGCAAGGAGCTTCACCTGAAAAGCGAATTCATCGAATGTCTCACCCATGACAGTTATGTGGTGCAGATACCTCGTATAGAAGGGAAAACCCGTACCCGTTTGGAGAAAATGCTGAGCGTATTCGAACAGAAATATTTTGTGGACGACAAAGGTATTATCAAGATGTATACGCATCCGTTGGACGACGAAGACGTTCGGTGCATGGTGGAAATATTGTACCATACCGGCGCCGATCCCGAACAACAAAGAGAAATCGAAGACGAATGGTGGTCAAACGAGTTGCTTGCTTCAATGATCGGAGAACGCGATAAAAGGATTGAGGAACAAAAGAAAGCGCTCGAGGAAAAAGAACAGGTAATTGCGGGAAACAAGAAAGCACTCGAGGAAAAAGAACAGGTAATTGCGGGAAACAAGAAAACGCTCGAGGAAAAAGAACAGGTAATTGCGGGAAACAAGAAAACGCTTGAAGAAAAAGAACAGGTAATTGCGGGAAACAAGAAAACGCTCGAGGACAAAGACCGGTTAATCGAGGCAATGCAAAAAGAGATTGAACGACTGAAAGGAAAACAGGAAGAGTCGGATTGATCCGGCACAGGTCGATGAAGTAAATCTTTTTGATTACCATGAGATTGCTTCGTCGTTCCCTGCAATGACGTTCATTTTCGATTTTTTGAACGAGTCTCCTTTTTATAATCCTGAAAATTTAACAAACAAACGGGTTACGGGTTCCGTTTGTTTTCGTTATCTTTGCCTCCGGTTTATTTTATTATCATTTTAATACATTGACAGATAGATCCGAAAAAATACGGCGCAAAATCAAATTCCGAAAACAAGACAAACCAATCGAGCTGAAGTGCCGGAACTGCGGCTCCCGGATGTACGGACGGTTTTGCCATGTTTGCGGACAGGACTTGTTTGCCGGGCGAACAAACGGCTCCCGGAATATTGCCTATAACTTTCTCGACAGCATTTAC
>JAVBRP010000042.1:0-7490 GCA_031547815.1 Bacteroidales bacterium
CTTTTCCAAGTCGTTGGTATCGTGCACATACAACTCTATGCTGCCTTCAAAGATTCCGTCGTGGCTCGACATATTGAACGTACGAATGCTCACATTCAATTCTTCGGTAAACTGTGTCGTTATTTGCAGATAAATATCGGGGCGATCGATGCCCCGGATGGCTATTTTGGCCAAAAACGAAAACATTTTGTATGTTGTCCACTTTACCGGAACAACCAAATCTCCGCGATTGGACAACAGTTTTACCGCATTGGGGCACCGCGACTTATGAATCAATACCATATCGTTGCCGGGACTTAAATAACCGATAACGTCGTCGCCCGGAATGGGATTGCAGCATTTTGCGATCCGGTAATTGAGCTTCGATTCGTCGATATTATTTTTCGCCGGCGCGTTGGTAACCACGCTACCGTTGATCAATTGTTCCTTATCCGACGGATGTTTTGTTTTGGTCGGGCCGAAAAGCTGCAACTGCCAATACCGTATCCATTTGTTCTTGCTGTTCTTTTTCAGAATCTTCGGCAAATCGTCCAACGAGATCATATCCGCGCCGATTTTTCCGTACAGCTCGTCCTTGGTGGGCGTATTGTAGGCATCGAGCAGTTTACGCATGACGCGGGAATTCGGCGTGATGTTGTTCGTTTTGAGCTTTTCCTCGAAAATGCTTCTGCCGCGTTCCACCCGATTTTTGGTTTCGGCCTTGATGTTGTTTTTAATGCTCGTTTTGGCCTTTGCGGTGATCACTTCATCCAGCCATTCGCGTTGCGTCTGTTTCTTGTCGGCGGTGATGATCTCGACCTGATCGCCGCTGTGCAGCTCGTGGTTGAGCGGAAGAAGTTTATGGTTTACCTTGGCGGCGATGGCCTTATTTCCTATTTCGGAGTGTATTTCGTAAGCGAAATCGAGCGCCGTCGCCTTTTGCGGCAACGTTTTGATTTGTCCTTTGGGTGTGAATACCTGTATTTCGTTGGCAAAAAGGTTCATCTTGAAATCGTCGATGAACTCCATCGCGTCGGGATCGGCTTCCTGCAACGACTCCTTGATTTTCCGAAGCCATTTGTCCAATTCCGATTCCGACGAAGCAACGCCTTTGTATTTCCAGTGCGCCGCAAAACCCTTTTCGGCAATATCGTCCATGCGCCGCGTGCGAATCTGCACTTCCACCCATCTGCCGTCGGCCCCCATCACCGTGATGTGCAGCGCCTCGTAGCCGTTGGCTTTGGGCGTGCTCACCCAGTCGCGGATACGATCGTGCTTGGGCGTATAAATGTCGGTAATCAGCGAATAAATGTTCCAACATTGCTTTTTTTCGGGAACTTCGGGATCGGGATCGAAAACGATGCGCACGGCCGACAGATCGTATATTTCCTCGAACGGCACGCCTTTGTGCTGCATCTTGTAATAAATGGAATAAATGGATTTCGCCCTTCCGGTCATTTCGAACTTATAACCGTTTTCGAGAAGATTTCCCCGAACGGGAACCATAAATTCCTCAAGCGTTTTGTTGCGTTTTTCCTCGCTGTCTCTCAATAAATTGACAATATCCGAATATATTTTCGGATGCCGGTATTTCAGGCTCAGATCCTCCAGTTCCTGCTTGATGGAATAGAACCCCAAACGATGCGCCAGCGGAGCGTACAGGTAGATGGTTTCGCCGGCGATCTTGATCTGTTTTTCGGGCGACAGGGCATCCAGCGTACGCATATTGTGCAGCCGGTCGGCCAGCTTGATGAGGATCACCCGCAAATCGTCGGAGATGGTCAGCAGCATTTTCCGGAAGTTTTCCGCCTGAAGCGAAGAATTGTTATCGAAAACGTCCGATATTTTGGTCAGCCCGTCGACAATAGCGGCAACTTTCGGCCCAAACTGGTTTTCGATAAATTCCAGCGTATAATCGGTGTCCTCAACCACGTCGTGCAGCAAAGCGGCCACCACCGAGGTCGTACCCAGCCCGATTTCTTCCACCACGATACGCGCCACGCATATCGGATGGATAATATACGGTTCGCCCGATTTGCGCCGCATATTCCCGTGTGCCACATGCGCCAAATCGAAAGCCTTGCGGATCAGGTTGCGATCTTCTTCCGAACGGACAAACGTACAGACATGAAGCAACTCCTGAAACATATCCTGAATGGCTATTTCTTCCGCTTCCGTCAATACCGACATATTCTCGTATCAATCATTTGAATGTGAAACATAACTTGCAAAGGTATAAGATAATTTTCAAAGAACCTTGCGCAACGGGAAACTTTTTTAGGCTCGGAACCCGGTTCATCTGCATATTCGCTTTTCAACCGAACGGCGCAAGCAACAAAATAAAACCGACAAATGTTATACTTAAAATAACGATAATATTATTTATGTAATATAATGTAACGTCATCATGAGTATAGACCCGTAATGAACAGAACAAAAAGGGAACGGTTCGCGGCCGCTCCCTCATGAACTAAAATTAAATCTTCATAAAAAAAATCTAATCATGCAAATGTATCAAAAAAATATGATGCGGGATAGAGGTTATCCCGACCGGAACTTATTTTTTAGACTTATTCGGATCGGATTATTGATGCTGTTGATCATATCTCCGTACGGCAGACTGTTCGCCGCCGATGACGGATTGTCGCTCCGACAGGCCGTTTCCGTCACGGGAACCGTTGTGGATGCTTCGGGCATGTCGATACCGGGCGCAAACGTGTTGATCAAAGGCACGCTGACAGGTACCGTCACCGATATCGACGGGAAATATACCATCAACGTTCCGAATAAAGATGCCGTGCTCGCTTTTTCTTTTGTGGGATATGTCACGCAGGAATTCACGGTGGGCGACAAAACGCAAATCGACGTCATTCTGGAGGAAGAGAGCCGACAGATCGCAGAGGTAGTGGTGGTCGGCTACGGCACGCAAAAGAAAGTGAACCTGACGGGCGCGGTGTCGGCCGTGGACATGAGCAAAATGGCCGAGAGCCGGCCCATCACCTCGTTATCGGCGGGGTTGTCGGGATTGGCTTCCGGTGTTTTCGTCTCCCAAAACGGCGGAGGACGCCCGGGCAACGACGGCGCGACGATTCGCGTTCGCGGGCAGGGTACGTTGAACAATTCCGATCCGTTAGTAGTCATCGACGGAGCGGTGGGCAACATGAACGACGTGAACCCGCAGGATGTGGAAAGCATATCGGTGTTGAAGGACGCCGCATCGGCCTCCATCTACGGTTCGCGCGCCGCCAACGGCGTCATATTGGTGACTACCCGCAAAGGCAAGACCGGCGAAGCCAAGATAAGCTACAACGGTTATGTCGCCTCGCAGAAAGTGAGCAACAAGATGAACATCGTGTCGAATTATGCCGATTACATGGAATTGATGAACGAAGGGCTTCTCAACAGCAAGCAAAAGGAGATGTTCAGCGATGCCAAAATTCAGGAATGGCGCGATGCGGGCGACAGCGATCCGTTGCGATATCCCAACACCGACTGGCAGGACGAAATATTCCGGAGAGGCTGGCTGCAAAGCCACACATTGTCGGTAAACGGAGGCTCGGAGAAAATACGGTATTTCATTTCGGGCAACTACATGAAGAATCCCGGTATCATGGAAAACGCGGATTACAAACGATTCAGCGGACGGGCGAATATCGATGCCGACGTGAAAAAATGGTTGACCGTCGGCGTGAACGCTTTCGGTTTTGTTTCCAAAAACGGCGTCATTACGGACGAGATCAATAAAGATGAAGGCATCTTTACCTTTGCGCCGGTAACCACTCCGGGCATGGTATTCCGCGCACCCGACGGCCGCTACGGCGGCATGAATAACCCGGAAGACAGCCCTCAGTCGGCAAGCAACAATCCGCTTTACCGGTTGAACAGCATGGACGGCGAAATCACCACCAACAAGATCGTATCGCGTTTCTTCGGAAAGCTGACGCCGTTGGAAGGTTTGAACATCGAAGGGTCGTATACGTACGATTTTACCGACGGTTACCGATACAGCCAACCCGTGTTTCACGATCTCTGGAGCTTCTACTCGAACACCGTCACCACCAAAGGCACCGGAAGAACTTCGGTTACCAACAAGAACGAAAGGTGGATCAGGAACCAGATGGACCTGATAGGGCGTTACGAACGAGTTTTCCGCAAGCATCTGAACTTTCAAATCATGGTCGGCGCAAGCCAGGAATCATACGTATACAAATGGTTCCAGGGCGTGAAAATGGACATGATCGCTCCGGGAACATCGGTGTTGGATGCCGCCACCGCCGACCCCAATGCTACGGGAAATTCCACCCGATGGGCCATGCACTCGATCTTCAGTCGCTTGAATTTGACATGGGCCGATAAGTATATGTTCGAAGCCAATTTCCGTGCCGATGCTTCTTCCCGCTTTGCTTCGGGCGGTTACCGTTGGGGGCAGTTCCCGTCGTTTTCGGCCGGCTGGCGTATCACCGAAGAGGATTTCCTGAAAGATCAACTTCTTTGGCTCAATTCGCTCAAATTAAGAGCTTCGTGGGGCGCTTTGGGAAACAATTCGCCCGGCGCCAACAGGGATAACGATTACAATTTCGGATACCAAACCCTTTACGGAGGGAGCAATTATACACTCAACAATATCGTACAGATCGGTTTGGCGCAGCAGGATCTGTCCAACCCCGTGTTGACATGGGAAACCACTTATGTTTCCAACATCGGGGTCGATTTCGCCTTTTTGCGTTCGCGCTTGAGCGGAACCGTCGATTTCTTCATCAAAAATACCAAAGGAATCCTGATCGATCTGCCGGCGCCGTTAGTGCACGGCACCACAAAAATTCCGAAACAAAACGCGGCGAAAGTCCGCAATAGCGGCGTGGAGTTGAATCTTTCGTGGAACGACAAGATCAACGAAAAGGTCGATTATTATATCAGCGGTAACTTCAGTTACGTAAAGAACAAGGTTACCAAATTCAAAGGCAACGAAAGCGCCATCGACGGCACCAACATGATTGTGGAAGGAAAACCGATCAATGTGCAATATCTGCTTTCGGTGGACCGGATCATTCAAACGGATGCCGACTTGGCTGTGGCTCAGGCCATGCTTGATGAATATCCCGATGCTTTCATTGCCTATTATCCCGAAAATGAAACGCCCAAAAAAGGCGACTTCCTGTATAAGGACACCAACGGCGACGGCAAGATCAACGACGACGACCGGATCACGACAGGCAACGGAACCAACCCGACCGTTACGTACGGCCTGTCGTTTGGCGCAACATGGAACGGGTTCGATTTCTCGTGCCTGCTGCAAGGCGTCGCCGGACTGAGAGTGTTCTGGGGCGGCAACGATTACCGTCCGACGGTACGCGCCGGCTACCAGATCAACAAGGACATCGCCGACGGGCGTTGGTACGAAGGGCGCACCGATGCCGATTTTCCGCGATTGTTGCAATATTCCGACACGCGCAACAGCATGGCGAGCGATTGGTGGATTCAGAACAAAGCGTATATGCGGGTGAAAAATATTCAATTGGGATACACAATCCCGAAAGACCTGCTGCAAAAGATATTCCCGGGAACGCTCCGCATCTACGGAAGTATCGACAACGCTTTGACGTTCACTTCCTACAAAGGTCTCGACCCGGAGGTGGACGGAACCAAATACCCGCCCATCCGTCAAACGACCATCGGGCTTAATTTAACCTTTTAACAGACGATCGATATGAAAAAGATAATTTGTTTATGGATATTGGCCGCAGGTTTCATATTTGCCGGCTGTTACGATTTGGATACCTACCCGGAAGATAAAGTCAACAAAGATTCCTTTTGGGAAACCGAGGATCAGGTTCATCAGGCATTGATGGGCGCCTATTCGGCCATGCGCGAAGATCAGGCTTTCGGACTGTACTTCATGTTCGACAATTTAGGCGAAACCGGCTACGGATACGATGCCCAGGCATACGAAGCGGCGGCCCGCGGCACTTATACGCCCCGCACCGGGTTCGTCCAAGATAAATGGTCGGCGTATTACGAAGGCATCAAAAGAGCCAATGAGCTGATTGCCAATGTTGCGAACATGAGTGCGCTCGATGCCGACACCAAAGCGTATTATACCGCAGAGGCGAAGTTCCTGCGCGCACTGTTCTATTTCGCACTGGCCGATCTGTACGGAGGCGTTCCGTATTACGACGAAACCACCGACGTGAACAGCCAATTTGCCGATATGAAAAAGCCGCGCAGCACGCTCGACGAGATTCGCGGTTACATCCTTGCCGATTTAACAGAAGCCGTCGCGTACCTGGATGTTACCCTTCCGGCATCGGAATACGGCCGCGCAACCAAAGGCGCCGCTTACGCTTTGCGCGGAAAAACATATCTGCACGGCAGACAATGGGATGCGGCCATCGCCGACTTCGAGGAAATCGTGTACAACAAGTCGGCGCAATACGGATACGCCTTGCAAGGCAATTATGCGGATCTTTTCAAACTGTACAACGGCGCGAAAAGCAAAGAAACGATTTTTGCCGTTCAGAACAAAGGCGGCGCGGGCAACAAATTAGGGATGAAATTGGCCAAATATCTCGGAACCCGCAGCACTTTCGGAAGCGATTGGAACAACGGCGTACCGGCAACCGACCTGGTCGACTCGTATGAATACCCCGACGGCCGACCGTTCGATTGGGAGGATATTTTCCCCGGATATAACACCGTCGATTCGGCAAACATGGTGACGTATCGCCAAAACCTGCTGTGCGTGCGATTGACCGACGACGGAAAAAGCATTGCATCGTTGTTGAACGCCGACACCGCAAAAATACTCGATGCCTACAAAAATCGCGACCCGCGACTCATGGCTTCGGTTATCGTGCCGTATTCTACCTATCTCGGATGGAACGCCAATGCGCCCCGATCCATGATGTATGTCCTCACTTCGGGCGGAGGTACGCCCGTAGAAGGCAACGGCTTCATACGAAACAACAACGGAGCTTGGAAATCGACATACTTCTGGCGCAAATTCGTCCCCGAAGCCAATCTGGGCGGAGCGCTCACCGACAGGGAGCACACGCCTTTCGAGTTCCCGCTGATCCGTTATGCCGACGTATTGCTGATGCTCTCCGAAGCATACAACGAAGCGGATCGGTTGACCGATGCCGTTACCGAACTGAACAAGGTGAGGGCGCGGGCAAACATGCCGGGACTGAACAGCGGACCGGCTTGGTTGCAGGTGTCGAGCAAGGGCGAGATGACGGAACGCATCCGCAAGGAACGCGCCGTGGAACTGGCTTGCGAAGGACACCGGTTCAGTGATCTGCGGCGTTGGGGCATCGCCAAAACCGTATTGAGCGACCGACCCGTGAATCAAATCTACGGCGACTCGCCGTACACCCACGAATTTACCGACCGTGATTGGCTGTGGCCGATACCCGGCGTAGAAATCGAACGCAACCCGGCGATAAAACCCAATCCGGGCTGGCAGTAACATGCAAAATGTGCGGGTTACCGCTTATGTCATTGTAAACCGAAGC
>JAVBRP010000033.1:0-7276 GCA_031547815.1 Bacteroidales bacterium
GTTTTCGCTTCGGCGGGATCGATGGAAGTGATGGAATGCCCGATGGTAGGCCCGTTGATCTTCACGAAATTCAATCCCATCGTGTTGGCCAAATATTCCATGAGCGTGGTTTTTCCGTAGCCCGGAGGCGATACCAGCAAGAGCATTCCCATGCGCGCCGTACGTTTGTTTTCGCCCGCAACGCCCAATTGCTTGGCCAAGTTGGCGCCGATCAGCGGCAAATATACTTCGTTGATGAGCTTGTTGCGCACAAACGAGGTCAACACGCGCGGTTTCAATTCGTTTACTTTCAACGACTTTTTGAATCCGGCCGTCAGGCTTTCTTTCAATTCGGTGAACTCGTTGTACGTCGGAACGCACACTTCCGCAAAGTGCACCATTTTACGAATAAAATCGTGATAATCCTGTTCGTATACGCCGTCGACAATCACGGGATGATTCCCTTTCAGGTTGTCGATCTTCATGCGGTCGCCGCTTTTGTGCAGCGTATATTCGTTGTCTTCGAACAACAACAGGCAAGCCGCTTCTTCCGCATATTTTTTTGCGTGCCGGTGTTGTTCCGAACCGTTGATAAAAGAAATCAGCCAATTGCATACAAGTTTGAAGCGTTCGTTCAAATCGAAAGATTTGTCGCGGGCGTCGGCTTCGAAATCGTGCAAAAAGTTTTTCTTTTTGAGATATTGCAGAAAATCTTTCTTGAGCGTCTCGGCCTGTTCGCTTTTGGTGAAAGAAGAGGCCCCACCCCGACCCTCCCCCGAGGGGAGGGAGTCGCGATGCACAAGATTTCCGGAAAACTCACGGAAAAGGTATAGAGGAGTCTCACGATTCCCGTCAGTCGGCGCGTCTCCCCTCTCCTTGGGAGAGGGGTCGGGGGAGAGGCTCTCGATTACATACTTGTAATTATCCGAATCGGGAAAAGCCTTCAACACCTTGCTTGCCGATGCGATCATCTTCAGCAGCCTGTCTTTTTCTTCGGCGCCGAGGCCGTTCCAGAAAAGTTGCGCGGAAGCGCGCAGTTGCGGCGAAAACGACAATACGCCCGCTTGACGATGCGTCGCGTCCAACGTTTCGAAGATCCGCATCGCATCAAAATCGTGCACGCCTTTCATGTATGCCTCCGCGTAACTTTGCTCCACTTTTCGGGTAATGTAGGCTTTCGGATCGAAATCTTTCGTTTTGCGGCTTTCGAGAAAAGCTTGATAGGCCAAATATTCGGCACGATACACCGTTGTGTTTTCCGATACCGTTTCCCGGTCCCAGAAATCGCGATACTCGTTGATTCGTTCATCGTGCAGTTCGCGGAAAAATCCGGTTCCGGTGAGGTGATAAAACAAACGATTGTCGCGCCGAACCACCGTCAAGTCAAGCGGTTGGCTGTTCACCGAGAATTTGAAACTTCCGAGACTGATCACCCGCTCGCCGTCGGCAAACAACTCGTTGCGGTCTTTCAACATGCGAAGCGCATCTTCCAAAGCGGTTTTCAAGCCGGTTTCCAAACTTTCGGCTTTCGACACGTCGCCGAGGCTTTTCAACTCTTCGGTCAGCTTCCGAACCTTATCGATCATCAAATCGGAAGTGAAAAACGCCTGTATTTCCTCTTTGGTTTTGAACGATCGGGCTTTGTTTTCGATGTTTTTCAGCACGCGCGTACCGATCTGTTCGAGCGACGACGTGCGCCGATTAATTTGTTCGATGAGTTGCGCTTTGCGGCCGTCGAAGGCTTTGGTGATCTCGTCGCGTTTGTCGGCTATTTTGACGATAAATTCTTCGAAATCGGCAAATTTGCTTTCCAATTCCTCCACCTGAATGCTCACCTTGGCGAGATATTCGTCGCATTTTTCGGGCGAAGAGGCCAATTCGAGAAAATTAACCACGCTTTGTTCCAGCAATGTCAGTTGCGCACGAAATTCGGCCACAGCCTCGCGACTGCGCAACGAATCGATCTTTCGTTTGAGCTGTGCGCGAACTTCGTTCAACGACGAGAATATCAGCGATATTTTTTCGATAATGTGCGTCGCCTGCGTGGTATCTTCTATTTTCAGGCTGTTGAGGATGTCGATGAGCAATTCGAGTTCGGACGAGATGAGTTTGCAATTCTCGTCCACCTTGCCGGCGTCGATTGCCTTTTCGACCGTTTCCACCCGATTTTTTTCTTCCGTAACCTTCGCTTCGTAAGGATCGAGCGCCTCTTCGCGAAGCAGGAACTCGACGGTTTTTTCGGACAAACGCGTGTTGGTTTCGGCCAACAAGGTTTTCAGTTCGTCGATTTTTGCGGGATCGACATATTTCACGTTGCCCGTTTCGATCACTTCGCCTTGCAAACGGCGTGTTTCGGCCAACGATTTCACCAACGTGTTCAACGTGTCGAACTTGGCGTGTTTTATGGAAAACATCAACGCTTCGGTCTTGCCGGCAACGGAAGCGAGCGTTTGCGCGGCATGTTTTTTTTGCGTCTGCACTTTCACAAACTCGTCGATGGCGGTGTCGGCAATTTCCTTGATTTGTTTCAACGGTTCCGAAATCGCGAAAGCGGCCCGGTCGGACACCCAGAAATAGGCGTCGACGATGTCGTTCGATTTTTTTACGATATCCTCATACAAACCTTCGTACGAATCTTCTTTATTGATAAGATAAACAACTTCCCGGCACTCGGCCATCGCTTTCACGATGTCTTTATTGCCGATTTTGTAAAGTTTGTTGCCTTTCTTTTCTTGATCCTCTATAAGATGTGTCTGATAAGGCGTTTGCCATATCTGCACTTGATGATGCCGCGTGGCTTCGTTCTCGGAGCGGAAATAGATGAGCGTGCCGTCGCCGAACAGCGTGAACCCGTTGCAGACGATCGGCGTTTCCACTTGCCGGCGGATGATGTTGTACGACATCAACACATAGATGTTGCGCTCGTGCTGATAAAAAATGTACAGAAAATCCTCGCCGTTGGGCGATACCACTTTGCGGAAAAATTCGAGATTCGAAAGATCGCCGGCGAAAATTTTGTATTCGCCGTTTTGCAGGTAATACCCGTTGGGGAAAATCACGCCGTGGCGGTCGGGCAGCAGAATGCCCGCATCGTTCAGCATCGGGACGTTGTGCACCTCTTTGGTGCGGGTGTTGAAAATAAAAGCGCGAAACCCTTCCTGATAAGGTTTGATGCGCACCAAGATCAAATTTCCGAGATCGGCGTAATAATATTCGGCGTCGTCCAACTGTTGGTCTTTGTTTTCGACCTTTTCGGCATAGATACCCTTGCCGGTTTGCGTGTTGTCCTCTATTTTGAAAGTAATGTCGCCGCCGACGGCCTCGATAAAGACCTTGTCGAGCACCGACACATGCGGATGCGTTCCCGGCCGCCGATTCTCGAGCGTGGTTTTCACCCATTTGAACTCGTGCTGCTCGGCTTTTTTTACCTCGTGGATGCTCCTGTCGTCTTGATATATCAGCCTGTCGCCTTTTATCAGCCATTTAAACGCTTTCAGATCGTCGACATTCTTGCCGGTTTGGAAAATCATGTAGAGATAGTTTTCCGTCCGGCGGAAGCGCGAAAAAATGGAATCCCGATAATATTTGTACAGGTTTTTGTAATCGTTTACAAAAGCGTCATCGTTAATCAAATCGAGCGATTGCGGAATGAATTGATTGTCCTCGAACCGATAAATGCTGAAAACATCGCTCAACTGTATGTCCGACCGCAGCCCGAAATGCACGTTGTAGCCGAAAATGCAGAGATTGCCGAATGCCATGATGCCCCGCGACACGCAATTGTTCTCGGTATTGATGCGCTGATTGGCCGACAGCGTGAAATCGACCGTGCGAAAGACTTCCCTGCGGGCTTCGTTCAATCGATCCAAACGTACGGTAAGCTCGTCGCGTTGCGCATAAAGCCTCTTCCGGATGATTTCGTATGTGCCGGCGTCTAATGTTTCGGCGGGTTGTTTATCTTTTGTGTCTTGCATTTAATTTTTTATTGATGTTGATTTAGCAAACGGTGTCTGCTAAATCCCAATTTTTGATTTGTACGTCACACCGTTAGGTGTGAAATATCGGTAGAACGGAAATTCATCGAATTATGCAATCCCGTATGGGATCATATGTTTTTATTATCAATTCAATTCCACATATATTTCAATCCTACCGGATTTTAAATTCGCTTATGTTTTTATAAATCATATTTTATTCCAAGAGAAAATATCAATCCATAATGTCTGACATTTGCACCTTTGAAATTATCTTTACCTAAGACAGTTAAACTATGCTGATAAGACATTGAAAAGAACGGAGTCCATTTGTTAAAAATTCTATATCCGACACCTGCCTCTGCCAATCCTGCCAAATTAAATTTACTTGCATTGTTTTTAAAATCAGTCGTTCCTATTGAAATGCCGGGGTCGCTTAATGTCCCGCCAATAAGAGACGTTTTCAATTGACCTTTTGTCAGGTAAGCAGGATAAAATCCGATTTTGGCAAACCATGATAATTTGTTGCCGATAAAATTACCATATCCAAATTTGACAGGAAAACCGATGTGTTCATATTGATAGTTTGCATTAATGCTGACGGTCTCAAAATCCGGAAAAACAAAATGCATGTCATCGTTAAATCCTGTTTGATGATAACGAATACCTATTTCAACCAATAAACCATTGGCAAACCGGTATTCATAGCCAAAAGCTCCGGTAAATCCTGTATTGGAATTCCATTCTTCCGAAAAATCGCCGGTAACATTCGTTCTATTTATTCCGCCGGAAATGCTTAATGAATGTGTTTGAGCATTCAGGCAGGAATAAAAAACACTCATTATCAATAAAGTAATAAATTTTTTCATACTTGGGAATTTTTGATACATGGACCTTAAAAAATCTGACAAAGTTCAACGGTTAAAGACGTATTAAAATCTTCCATAAAACTTTGATATATCAAAGTAAATATCTTTTTCCGAACCGGCTTCTGTCTGAATATGTATTACATCATAAGGTTTTTTCTTATTGAAAATCAAAGATTGCCCCATCGGACGACTATTCGGATAATTATCTCTGATCCATTGATATTCCTCACTTACGGATTTTACGATGATTGCCTTTTCGATCGATGATCCGTCCCGTTCCGTACTCGTGTTTCTTGTTGACGAGCATGAAACTGCTATAAATAAAATCGACAGAACAAGAATGTGTTTCATAACGAATTACATTAAATGGTGAGAAGAGGCTGTTCAAAAAGCCTATTTTCGGCTCGTCATTGCGAGCGGATGCGAAGCAATCTCTTCAATAAAGATTTTAAAGATTGCTTCGTCGTTCCTCCTCGCAATGACGTACATTTACACCAACTTTTTATTCGACACTCCCAGTGTCTTTGCCGCGCTCAGCAACCGTCCCAGCATACCTTTTTCCTCATCGTCCGATCGTTGTTGCATTTTGAGAATCAAACTTGCGATGCTCAGGTTCTTGATGTCTTCGGACGATATATTCAGCTTTTCGGCAAACTCGCGGATCTTACCGTAAATGTCGCCGCTGCCGTTCACATCCAGCAAAGCATCCTTGATCTGCTTGGCGGTAGCGCTTTCGTCCACCAGGCGGTCGAAGCCTTTGGCAGTGGATATCTGTTTGATGATGTTTTCGAAGAACATGGTTTCGCCGCCCACGATGTCGATATCGGCCGACTTCATGGCTTCGGCAAGCACTTCGGCCTGCGCTTCGGCAATGTCCTTCCGGATGTTGATCTGCGCCAGTTCCACATCTTTCTCCTTCTGCAACAGGAGCTTGAATTCTTCATGTTCCTTGCCCACGCCGTCGAATTTCTTCATGGCTTCGGCTTTTTCTTCGATACCGGCTGCATCGGCCAGCGCTTTTTCCTTCACGCCTGCCGCTTCGGCCAATGCTTTCTGCTTGATCACTTCGGCTTCGGCCAATCCTTCTTTCTTTTTGGCTTCCGCGCGTGCTTCAATACCAACGGCTTCTGCGCGTGCCGTTTTTTCGATGACAGAGGCTTCGGCCTGACCCTGCCTTTCGGTGGCGGCTGCCTTGGCGTGCATCACTTCGGCTTCGGCTAATCCCTTGGTGGCTTCTTCTCGGGCTGTCGCTTCCACGAGTACTTTACGGGCTTCGGCTTGTTTCACTGATGCTTCCTTGCGGGCTTCAGCGTCGATGAGCAATTCTTTTGCTTTTGCCTCAGCATCGATCACTTTCTGCGCGGCTTTTTCAGCGGCGGCTTTCTTTTCGGCTTCGGCTTCCTTCACAGTGATGATCAGGTGTTGCTCGGCTTCCTGACTGGCAGCGGTGATACCTACCTGTTTCTGGCGGTCGATTTCGCGGAAAGCTTCGATGTCCTTCATGTTCTGCTTTTCTTCCACCACGCCTTTTTCCAGTTGTACCCGCTCGCGGATCACATCCTGGATGTTCTTCTTTTCTTCTTCAATCACCTTTTCCTTGTCGATCTGCGCCAGGGTCACGATACGTTCGCGTTCGGTCTGTTCCAGCGCACGGTCTTTTTCCACGCGTTCCTTTTCCACGGCTTCGGTACGTTCCTTATTCTTTTCGGCGATGATGATCTGGCGCAGCTTGTTTTCTTCCTGCACAGCAAGGCTTTCTTCGGTATTGATGCGTACACTCTGGCATTTCAGGCGTTCTTCTTCGCGCACCTTGATGATTTCCGCTTCTTCTCGGGCTTTCACGTTGTCGATTTCACGCTTCTGCTTTTCTTCCTTTTCGGCCAATTGGCGTTCGAGTTCCAGGATGGCTTCGCGGGCTTCTACATTCTGTTTCTTGATGGTCTTTTCTTCGTCGCGGCGGATTTGGTTTGCCTTGATGTTCTGGGCAGCGGTGAGTTCGGTGATCTTTTTGATACCTTCCGAGTCGAGGATGTTTTCCGGGCTCAGGTATTGCAGGTCGGTTTGTTCGAGGTAGTCGATCGCGCAGTCGTCTAAGATATAGCCGTTGAGGTCGGTTCCGATGATATTCAGGATCTCGTCACGGAACTCGCGGCGGGCTTCGTACAACTCAATGAAATCGAATTTCTTACCAACAGTTTTCAGCGCTTCCGAAAACTTCGACTCAAAAAGACTTTTCAGTGTCAGTACATCGCTGGCCCGCTCGCAACCAATGGTTTGTGCTACGTTGACAACATCGTTGGCCGATTTGTTGACACGGATAAAGAATGCCACCTTGATATCCGCGCGGATGTTGTCCTTACAGATCAACCCGTCGTGCTGCGAACGCTCGATCTCGAGTTTCTTCACGGAAATGTCCATGATCTCCATCTTGTGGAAAACCGGGATGACGTACAT